>DATKSK010000042.1 GCA_035531755.1 Acidimicrobiales bacterium
GGTCACCCTGCACGGTTCGGGCTGGGCGGTGATGACCACGTCGGGGCTTGCCACCACCCCGCATGGCGGGGCAGCGGGTCCGGTGGTGGTCGAGCTACCGGGCGACGTGGTGGTTGGTGGGCTGCCCGTCGGCGGGACGCCTGTTGAACCACACGCTGTCATCAGGGCTGCCACAGCCACAGAGGCCAGCACCCAGGAAGGCCCCCTCGGGGCCCCGTGATCCGAGCTGAACACGGGCCGAGTCTCGCACGGGTCTCCTCGCCGAGGCGGCCCACAGGGGGTCACCGCCAGGCAAGCACCCCGACCGGAGGGAACCGCTTCGATGAGTTCCGCCGACTCCTCGTCACGAACGGTCTTGGTGACGACGGTCCAGGTGTGATCCGGCGATCCCGCGCAGAGGGTTCTGGCGCCGCTCCTCACGGACGTCCTCGAACGGGAAGACGTCGCGGAAGTCGTGACCATCCGAGAGCCTCCGTATCCGGTAGCCGCCACCGAGGACCTCTGCCACCTCGAAGCCGCTGGTCCAGTCTCCGAGGAATCTGTTGCGGACACAGACCGTCGTGCCTACAGCCAGCGTGGGCACGAGCGCGCCGCTCCCGGTAGCGGACCGTTGGAAGTCCTGGCTCTTGTCCTGGTGCACCTTGGCTCCTCCTGGACGTCCGAAGCCTTCGACTACGAGAAAGCCCCGGCGTCCCGCTTTATGGTGGCCGAGGTGTCGGTCGTGGGGCGTTGGCTACCGGTGACCGTATCGGACGCCGTGAGCTGGGCGCGAGCCGTGGTCCAGAACTCGGACCAGTAGCCGCGCCAGTCGGAGGACCCGAGCGCCCACGCCAGGGCGGCGATCCCTAGCCCTCGTGCCACCACCCGGCGCATACGGAGAAGATCGGCAAGCTGGCGGTGCCGCTTGAGGTGTCGAGAGCTTCACCGACAAGGTCCCACGCAGTTCCCCCGCTGTGCGGACGAGTCAGTGCCTTGGCTACCGATTCAGGGTCAATAGCCAGGCGGGGGTGTCAGTTGGAGCCACAGGTAGAACGCTCGGATGTTGCCGTTGAACGAATAGATGGCGCTGTCGACGCTCGCGAATTGTTCGGCAGTGGTATCGAGTGATGCCAGGAGCGCCGAGCTGCCACACGAGCTCGAAGCGTTGGGAATGATGGCCGAGAAGTTGGCGAAATCGATTCGAGCCACTCCATCGCCCACATGGGCCCAATTGAGCATTCCGGCTGTCTGCGACGAGAAGTAGCTCGTGTACCCCGCAGCCTGCTCGGCTGAGGTCGGACCTGCCAGGAGCGCGTTCATCGCCCCGGCGAGGACCTGCGGAGGTTGCACGGCACGAGTCACCGGGAACACGGCGTCACAGCTTGTCTTGCCAACTTGTCCGAAATACACGTTCACCCCCAGGGCGACCGGGGGCGTGCCGGTCGGGAGCGTCGCCACCGGTGCCGGCATCGCAGCAGGCGGGGAGGCCGCAGGCCCGATCGGACCGACCGGCGTGTTTCGAACCACGAGCCAGTAGCCCAGTCCCGAGGGGCTGCGCTCGATACCGACCACCAGTCGACCTGGGGTCAGACCCGCGGCGGAACCGAAGAAGCCCGCGTCACCGAAGGCGAAGACCCCGCCGTCTCGGGCGGTCAGCCAATAGCCCCTTCCGTCGGGAGTGGCGGCGACCCCAGAGACCGGTTGGATTCCGGCGATCGGGGCACCCGATCCGTAGAAGCCGGCGTCACCGAAGGCGAACACCCCGCCGTCGGCTGCCGCCAGCCAGTAGCCCAGGCCATCCGGGGAGCGGGCGATCCCCACGACTGATCTGATGCCAGGGATCGCGGCACCCGATCCGTAGAAGCCGGCGTCACCGAAGGCGAAGACCCCGCCGTCGGATGCCGCCAGCCAGTAGCCCCTGCCGTCGGGCGTGGCTGCCATGGCCGTGACCGGAGCGTTGAGCCTGACAGCGCCCATGGATCCGTAGAAGCCGGCGTCACCGAAGGCGAAGACCCCGCCGTCGGATGCCGCCAGCCAGTAGCCCCCGCCGTCGGGCGTGGCGGCCATCGCCGTGACCGGAGCGTTGAGCCTGACGGCGCCCATGGATCCGTAGAAGCCGGCGTCACCGAAGGCGAAGACCCCGCCGTCGGATGCCGTCTCCCAGTAGCCCTGGCCGTCGGGCGTGGCGGCCATTGCTGTGACCGGTTGTGTGTTCAAGACGGATGCAGTGGAGCCGTAGAAGCCGGCGTCACCGAAGGGCAGAACCGTCTCGCCGACCGCGGCTGCGGCGGGTTCCGCCACAGATGCGGCGAGACCCAGGAGCACGCAACATGCGACTGCTAATCCCGACAGGCGACCACGGGGTACCCTCATCCCACCCTCCGTCTCCACCGCCCTGCTGTCATCAGACAACACATCCCGAGAGGCATGTAGGGCCGAAGGTCCCGGCGTCGTTCACGTATGGGAGGGGCCAGAGCCAGGGCGGGGTCGACCCAACCCGGACCGCTCGCCCCAGACACTTCCAATGCGGTCATCCGCCGCGGTGTTGACGAGTCGGGAGATCAGCGCTCCGAGCTGGGACCGAGGCTGTGGGTCTTTACGAGGTCGTCGATGCTGGCGGCAGACCCATGGTCTTGGCGTGCACGCCGAGTTCGGAGTGCGGCGGTACCAGGTCGAGGCCGTCGACGGCGTCAAGGAGCCCCGGGGTGTCGCCGGGCTGGCCCCTGACCCCGTACTGCCAGACGACCGATTCGGTCTTGGGGTCCACCACGATGACCCGGTCGTTGGCATCGTCGGTGGCGATCACATCCCCGTTGGGGAGTGCGAGGGCCAGCGACGGGTGGTTGAGGGCGACGTTGCCGCTCGGGCGATACCGCCACAGGAGGCGGCCAGATGCGTCGAAGGTCTCGATCTGGCCTGGGTCGGAGTAGTCCACCGTCAGGTAGGTGCCGGGGCGCACTTCGTTACTGTCGGAGGGGTAGCTCACGCCCGGAGGGTGCCATGAGGCATAGATCCTCCCGGCCAGGTCCATCTCGTCCACCCAGTCCCCATTGATCTCGGTGACCAGGTAATGCCCATTGACCATGGGAAAGACACCGTTCGGACTCCCGAAGCGAGCCGGTGGTGCGTGGTGGCAGGCCGAGGTGGTCGCGCCATAGACGCGGGCCGGTGTCTGCGTGTGCGGGGCGATGAGCAGGATGCGACAGTTCTTGATGTCGGCCGTGAGCACGTCCCCGTTCGGGAGGACCACGGCATCGTCGGGGTTCGAGAGATGGTTCGGGCTATCGCCGGGCACACCCGGCGTGCCGTAACGCCAGAGGATCTTCCGCGAGGCCACATCGATCAACGTGACCACCGAGAACTCCTCCTCGGTCGCGATGATCTGCCTCCCGTCCGGGGTGAAGAAGGCGTCGTCCGGACTCTTGAACTCGACCCCGGGGGAAAGATCGCCGGGCCGGGGAAAGGTCCAGATGGTGCGGCCGTGGGGATCCACCACGATCAGCCGGTTGTTGCCCTCGTCGGCGATCAACACGGGACCGGGAAGCACGCTCGGGTCAGAGCCTGGCGCCAGGCGAGCAGGACCCGTTCCGGTGCTGGGAAGCAGCGGTGCACGGGCCGCTGACTCCGCGTGCGTCGTGGCGGTCCGGGGAACGATGGTGTGACCTGGACGACCACCGGAGCTGAGCGCCGCACCCACGCCCACGCCCACCAGGATGGCAGTGGTGGCCCCGACAATCGTGCGGTTGCGCCGGACACGTCGCGATGCCCGCTGGCGCTGCATACGTCACCATGATGGCTCTCCACCGGCGTTGTGGCGGCCATTGGTCCTGAGTCGCAGGGACCTTGGTCCCTTCTGTCGTCCTGGCTCGACCAGCTCCTGGCGCAGCATTTACGGTCTGAGGCGGCCACCACCGGGTGCCGGGGTACGAAGGTCGGATGAACTGCAAGCCGATCTCCGCATCCCGGGTGATCCCCCTTGTCGACCAGGTCCCCTACCCGATCGTCCACCCGCTCACCGAGGAGCCAGCCCGATGAAGATCCACACCATGCTCTCCGGGCTCGAGGATGCCGGCGAGCGTGCTCGTCGCCTCGAAGCACTCGGGGTGGAGGGCGTGTTCACCTTCGAGGGACCTCGGGATCTCTTCTTGCCCCTCATCCTCGCGGCAGCGAACACCTCGACGATCGAACTGATGACCAACGTCGCCATCGCGTTTCCCCGCAACCCGATTCAGCTCGCCCACCAGGCCAACGACCTGCAATGCCTGTCGCACGGGCGCTTCACCCTCGGGCTCGGGGCCCAGGTCCGGGGGCAGATCGAGAAGCGCTACGGCGTACCCTTCGACCGTCCCATCGCCCGTATGCGGGAGCTCATCGGGGCTCTCCGGGCGATCTTCGCCGCCTGGCAGTACGACGAAGGGCTCGCGTTCGACGGTGAGTTCTACCGTCACACGCTGATGCCACCCATGTTCAACCCGGGGCCGAACCCCTACGGGATGCCGCCGATCTTCCTGGGGGCACTGGGCCCGCAGATGACCCGCCTTGCCGCCGAGATCGCCGACGGCCTGCTGGTCATGCCCTTCAACACCAGACGTCATTTCCAGGAGCGGACCTTGCCGATGGTCGACGAGGGCCTGGCTCGAGCCGGCCGCAGCACGGCGGATCTCGATCTCGTCGGCGAGGTCATCGTGTGCTGTGGCCGCACCGAGGAGGAGTTGGCCGCGGCCGACGAGGCAACTCGCTGGCTTCTCAGCTTCTACGCGTCGACGCCGTCCTACCGACCCGTCCTCGACGTCGAGGGCTGGGGCGATGTGCAGACGGAGTTGCATGCCCTCTCCAAAGAGGGACGCTGGGACGAGATGCCACGACGCATCGAACCGGCGATGCTCTCCACGCTCGCTGCTCGCGGGACACCCGAGGAGGTGGCCACCGACATCGCAGCGCGCTTCGGCGAACGCGTCCATCGGGTCGCCTTCTACACGCCCCAGGCCATCGACGAGCAGAGCCTCGGCGCCCTGGTGGACGCGCTGAGGAGCAGACCCGTCGCCTGAACCACCCCGCGGGCGCGAGCCGGCCGTTGCGTTTGGGCTCGGCCCCGGGGTTCGCCCGCTCTGTGACGACGGCCCCCGCAGTGACCTCGGACGGTCGGGCTGGGCTTGACCCGGCAGAGCTCCCCAGGGAGGCGCACGACACTCAGCCGCCGGCATAGATGTCGTCGATGATCTCGTCGTAGTGTTCGTACACGACTGATCGTCTGACCTTCATCGTGGGGGTGAGCTCCCCGGCCTCGGCCGTCAGGTCATGAGCCAGCACTCGGAACTTGCGGATGCCTTCGGCGTGTGACCGCTTGGTGTTGATCTGATCGATGCCCGCCTGAATGGCGGCCAGCAGGTCCGGATCGGCCGCCAGGGATTCGAGCTCGCCGAGCTTGTTGTGCTGCTGAGCCCAGCGGGTGAGCTTCTCGGGGTCGAGAGTGAGCAGGGCAGCGAGGTACTTGCGCCCTTCGCCGACGACGATCGCCTCGGAGACGAGCGGGTGGTTGCGCAGGTCGCTCTCGATGTCCTGGGGGGCGATGTTCTGGCCGCCGGCCGTGATGATCAGGTCCTTCTTGCGACCCAGGAGGCGGAGGGAGCCATCGGTGTCGAAGGCTCCCGTGTCGCCGGTGTGCATCCATCCGTCGACGTCGACGAGCGCGTCCGTGGCCTTGGGGTCGTTGACGTAGCCGAGGCACACATTGCCACCCTTGATCAGGATCTCGCCGTCGTCGGCGATCCTGACACCGATGCCGGGCAGCGGGGTTCCGACGGTGCCTATCCGGATGTGATCGACGGGGTTGCCGGCGCCGGCCCCGCAGCCCTCGGTCTGGCCGTACAGCTGGATCAGGGGCAGCCCGATGGCGTGGAACCAGCGGATGAGGTCGGGGTGGGTCGGCGCCGCCGCGGTGACCAGAACGTGGGCCTGGTCGAGGCCGATCTGTCGGCGGATGGTTGCACCGATTGTCCGGTCCAGGGCCCGGTAGAGAGCGGCGGCGGACCTGGCCTGCGGCGTGCCCTCCTGCTCGGCGGCGACATTGCCCAGCCCGAGTGTGACGTAGCGGTCCACGGCTGCTCGCACCGGCAGGGCCTGGGTCCGCACATGGTGCTCGATACCTTCGCGAAGCTTCTCCCACACCCGGGGCACGGCTACGAACACGGTCGGCCGACACGCCGGGAGGTCCTCGGCGACTGTGGTGAGGCTGCGGGCGAACCAGGTCTCACCGGCCACCGCGATCGGCATGAAGTCGCTGACCATACGCTCGGCGATGTGGCTGAGCGGCAGGAACGACAAGAAGCGTTCGCCGTCACCGATGTCATAGACAGGGGCGACACAACGCAACGACCACATGATGTTGGCGTGGCTGATCACCACCCCTTTGGGAGGGCCGCTCGTGCCGCTCGTGTAGACGATCGTCGCGACGTCATCGGGCTGAACCTCACGGGACCGTTCGTGCACGGCGTCGGGATCGCGGACGAGCCGATCGGCACCGATACCTCGGAGTTCGTCGAAGCTGATGACGAAGCTGTCGCTGGTCCGGCGGGCACCGTCCGCCAAGACCACCCGCTCGAGGGCGGGCAACTCGTCTCGAACCTCGAGGACCTTGCCCAGCTGCGCGTGGGTGTCCACGAAACACACCGCGACATCGGCGTGGCCGAGGATGTAGGCGACTTGTGCCGGTGAGCTCGTCGGGTAGACGGGGACCGTCACGCTCCTGTTGAAGAGCGTCCCCAGGTCGGCCAGATGCCACTCCACTCGGTTGGCCGACAGGATGGCAACCCGCTGACCGGGTTCGACGCCGAGCTCGGCTAGGCCCCCGGCAATCTGCGTGGCCGCCAGCAGGTATTCGGCCCACGTGACGGCCTCCCACTCCCCGGCGGTGGAACGCTCCCCCGGGCAGTGCCGCATCGCCGGGCGGCCGGGATGTCGCTGCCCGTTCGCGATGAAGGCGTCGACGATCGTGGCGCCCTGTTCGGCTGCCACCCCGACCGATCTGGTCTCGGTCCCCATCAGGTGGTCCCGGTCGTGGAGAAGCGCCATCACACCTATTCCATACGACGACCCGACAGATCGATGCCAGAGCCGAAGGGCTCTTTCGATGTGACGGAGCAGGTTCACCGCGCTGGTCGAGTGACAGCTGGGCAGGCCCGAGCCCGCTACGAGGACCTGTCGTCAGAGGATGGCGGCACACAGCCAGAGGCGACACCCTGGCCGGCGCGAACGCCGCTCACGGCTACCGGCCGACAGAGCGGACAGAGCCTGCGGAGACCGTGGACGGCCGGTCAGGGTGCCGAAGGGTGGCGCAGCGGAGGAGCACGAGGACCCGGATGCACCACCACCCCGGGTCGAATTCCCCCTTCGCCAGGCTCAGTCGGCTCGACGTGGTGGCGGCGTGATGATTGTTGTGGAGCCCCTCGCCGACGACGAGCCACGCCAACCACTGGTTGTTCGTGGCGAGATTGTCGTACGGCCGCCGTCCCCACCGGTGGCCCACGGCGTTGATGGCGCCTCCGCTCAGGAGGTAGTAGGCGGCGTGGACCCCAGCGGTGACGAGGGCGAGCTGCCAGCCGATCAGGACCACGAGGATGCCCACCCCGAGACCGAGGCCGAGCAGGGCGTGGTCGAACACGACGCGGTCCCAACGATCGCCGGGCATGTCCCGGGCGTACCGGGCGACCATGGCAGGGTCCCGGGCCACCTTGCGGTAGAGCAGCGCGTTGGCGAACTGCACCCGCGCGAAACCCAGGACGAGCGGGGAGTGCGGGTCACGCTCGGTGTCCGTGAAGGCGTGGTGCTTTCGGTGCACGGCGACCCACTGGCGCGGCCGAGTGCCGGTGCCCATCCAGATCAGGACCCGGCACACCGTCCGGACGCCCGGTGAGAGCCGCAGGGCCCGGTGCGCCAGGCATCGGTGCAGGTACACCGTGGTCACCAGGAGGCACACCTGGGAGATGAGGAGCCCGCCCAGGACGGCCCCGAGGAGGAGAAGCACGGCGGTGACAGTACTGCCGCCGGAGCCCGCCGTGACGATGCGGACGTGGCGACCCTCGGCGCGACCGGAGGGCACGACCGGGGACCGGCGTCCGACGGAGGATTCGCGCCCACCCCCGGGCCCCGGCGGAGGCGTCCGATATCTTGTGCGCCGTGCCCGCCCACGGCGTCCGAAGGGCGCAACCCGCCGATGTCGATGCACTCGCCACGACGCTGGCGCGCGCCTTCGACGACGACCCCCTGACGATGTGGCTCTTCCCGGACGCCGCCGCTCGCCGGCGCCGGCTCCCGGCCTTCTTCCGGTCCCTGCTCCGGGTGGCGCTCCCCGTGGGCGAGGTCTACACCGCCGAGGACGCCCGATGTGCCGCCATCTGGAACCCCCCGGGCACCTTCCCCATGGGCTGGCGCACCGACACCCGGCTCGGGCTCACCACGACGCGCCTCGTGGGGTGGCGCATCGTCACGCGGGCACGGGGCCTGCTGTACTTCGCCAGCCACCACCCCAAGGAGCCCCACTGGTACCTGCAGATGCTGGGCACCGACCCCGACGACCAGGGCCGGGGCATGGGCTCGGCGATCATGGCTCCGGTCCTGGAGCGCTGCGACCGGGAGGGCGAGCGCGTCTACCTGGAGTCGTCGAAAGAACGCAACATCCCCTTCTACGTGCGGCACGGGTTTGCCGTCACCGAGGAGGTCAGGGTCCCGGCGGGCCCGGTGGTGTGGGCCATGTGGCGCGACCCGAGGTGATCCCGCCGGGGTCGTGACATCGGGTTGCGCGCCGCCCTCGGCGAACGTATGTTCGATGTGAATGGACCGTCGCTACGAGCTCGAGAACCTGCGGCGCTCGATCGCCATGCTCCGGCCCGGCTCGGCGGCCCTCGACCGGGAGGCGGCCATGCGGCTGCTGGCCGAGCTCCAGGAACTGGAGCGCCGCCTCCACGCCATGCGCGCCGGGCTGGAGCGTCTCCTCGAACAGGATCGCGATCGGGATTAGCCTGGGCAACGGTCAACTCTGGGGGGAGTCGCCGGATGCGCAGGGGGGGGTTCGGGGCCGCACTGCTCGTGCTGGCCCTGTCGTCGATCGCGGGCTGCACACTCACCACGCACTCGGGGTCGAGCGCGCTGGGGTTCTTCGTGTCGTCGCAGCAGCCCTCGGGCGTCCGCTCCCTGGCCAACACCCTCGGCGTCCAGGTCCAGGGCATCTCCGCGTACACCGACGGGACGTCGTGGTCCTCGATCGGCAGCTACCAGCCGCCCGCGACCACGCTGCGCCTGTACCTGGGTGTCAGCATGTCCCCGGACAACGGCGCCCCGTCCCAGACGCCTGCCCACCTCGCCGTGTACCAGCGGCTGGCGCAGTCCCTCGTGAACGGCGGCCAGCCGTACGCCATCATCCGGATCGGGTGGGAGTGGAACACCACCTTCTTCTCGTGGGGGGAGCAGAACACCACCCCAGCGCAGTACGTGACGGCCTTCGACGACATCGTCTCCACCATGCGCAGTGTGCCCGGGCAGCAGTTCCGGTTCGACTGGTGCGCGGGCTCGGGCAACACGCCGACGAACGGCTCCTACGCGGACTCGTACCCCGGGGACCAGTACGTCGACTACATCGGCACGGACCAGTACGACAATCCCGTCACGAGCTGGAACGACAACCTCACCATGGTGGGCGGCCTGGCATACACGGTGAGCTTCGCCGTGGCCCACGGAAAGGTCGTCAGCATCCCCGAATGGGGCCTGAACGGAACCGACGACCCGACATTCGTCGACCTGATGCACTCGTTCATCGCCGATCCCGCCAACCAGGTGGGCTACAGCTCGTACTTCTCCGACAACGCCGGCGTCGATTCCGACATCACCCAATTCCCCAACGCAGAGGCCGCGTTCACCCGGGACTTCGCCGGGTAGGACCGGTCGCGGGGCTCGTGCCGACGGACCGGGCCCCGTCAGCTGGACTGGGCCTCGACGGCTGGCCGTGACACGAGCGCAGTGGGGCGACGGGCCGACCGGAGGGGCGACCGGAGGGCGACCGGAGGGCGACCGGAGGGCGACCGGCCGTGGGGCATCATGGGCCATGACCCAGAGCAGCCCGCTGCGCGAATCGCCGCGCACGACCCTGCGCCGAAAGCGCGAGCGGGGCACCCATGAACGGGGCGCCATCGACGCCATCCTCGACGAAGGGCTCGTGTGCCACGTGGGCTTCGCGGACGGAGAGTCGTTGTTCGTGCAACCGACCGCCTACGCCCGCATCGGCGACGACCTCTACTTCCACGGGGCGCCGGCCAACCGCATGCTGCGCGCCCTGGCGGCCGGCGCCCCCGCCTGCGTGACCGTGACGCTCCTGGACGGCCTGGTGCTGGCCCGCTCGGCCTTCCACCACTCCATGAACTACCGGTCCGTCATGCTCCTCGGGACGGCGGAGCGCGTCGACGACGACGAGGGCAAGCGGGCCGCCATGTCCGCCCTGCTCGACCACGTCGCCGCCGGCCGGAGCACCGACACCCGCCCACCCAGCGCCCAGGAGCTGCGGGCGACGCTCGTGGTGCGCTTCCCGATCGACGAGGGCTCCGCCAAGGTGCGGCAAGGAGGGCCCATCGAGGAGCCCGAGGACCTCGGCCTGCCCGTGTGGGCGGGGCAGATCCCGCTCGAGATGGTGGCGGGTGCGGCGATCCCGGACGACGGGCTGGCGCCCGGGGTGGAGCCGCCGGCGTACGTGCGCGGGTATCCCTCCCGCCGGCGGTCGGCCGCCGGCGGGAACGGCGACGCGCCGGTCAGTCCGACAGCTGGCTCATGAACTGGTTGAGGTCGAAGTAGTCCCGCCATGCCTTGATGCGCCCACCCTCCACCTCGAAGGTGCCCATGACCGGGAGGCTCACCGTGCGTTCCGGGGACACGAAGCGGTCGACGCGCTCGGTGAGCACCACGTCGCCGTCCGCCACGATGTGGCGCACGTCGAATTCGACGCGGTCCCACCCCGCGGTGAACCCCACGATCATGGCGCGGATGTCCTCCGTGCCCACGAGCGGGTCCACCGGGATGTTGTGGTACTCCGCGTCGTCGTGGAAGTACCCCATGATCTGGTCGATGTCGAGCGTGGACCATGCGGCACAGAAGCTCGTGACGACGTCGATCGGTGCGGTCACGGTTGGCCTCCCCGGTCAGGCGGTGGTGGTCGTCGTGCGGGCACTGCGACCTTGTCGCCCCCGGACCGTAGTCGGGTCCCACCCGGTCGGCCACGATCGATCCGGCGCTCGGTCCTGATGGACGCCGGCCCGGTGAGCCGCGGGCGCGCCCCCCGGGCCCGGCCGGGGCGCCGCCGGGTCGGTGGGCCCGGGCGTCGCCGGGGGTTCCGTGCGGGCGCGGCGGCCAGTGCGATGGCCCTCGTCGCTCTGGGCGCGTGCGGTGCACCTGCCCATGACCCGACGACGCGTCCCGAGACCACCACCCCGGCCCGAACGACGCCCCCGGTGGCGCTCCCACCGGGTGGTCACCTCCCCCCAGCCGCCCTCGACCAGCTGGCGCCCTTCGCCCGAGACCGGGCGGCGGCGGCCGCGCTCGCCGCCATGACCACCCGGGCGACACCCTCGGCCCCCGGGGCCGACGGCCTCACCCTCTTCCTGTTCCACGGCGTGGCGCTGGCGCCCGATCCCTCGGGGGCCGCCGACGCCGGCACCGAGTCCGTCCCCGTCGGCACCAAGGTCCAGGTCGACGATCCCGTCGACTACATCGATCCCTCGGGACGGCGCTGGTACGCCTTCCAGCTCGCGAACGGCCGCGACCCGGGGGCCGTCTACTGGCTGGACATGACGGCGCTGCAGCGCCGGCAACAGGCGACGCCCGGCCGGATCCTGTTCAGCCGGGTGGTCGGCGATCGCAGCGGCGTGCCCCCGACCGTCCCGAGCGCCTACAACGGCGTCTCCTTCGTCGACACGGCCGGTCACAGCCTCCCCGTCGGGGCGGCCGTGATCGTCTCCCTCAACCCCTGACATCGTCACCCACGCGGGGCGCGAGCCGACGCCCCGGCGGTGCTGATCGACCTCGTCCACCGGGCGATCGGGCCGGCGGGCCCCGGACTCACCGCAGGCCCGGGAGGTCGTGCACTTCGAGCGCGGCCGGCACGGGGCGCAGCCCGGCCTCGTCCTCGTGGGTGGCGCCCTGCACGAGCTGGCTGCGACTGAGTGCCACCACGCCCGCCACCAGCGCGCCCAATGCGGCGGCCTCGATGACCACCGCGAAGGGCTCGAGCTGCATGTGCTCCTTGAAGATGAACAACCCGAGCAGGCTGGCGACGAGCGGGTCGACGATGGTGAACCCGGGCTGCGAGGCCGCCAGCGGCCCCGCCTGGAAGGCATGGGCGGAAAGGATCATCGACCCCGCGCCGACGGCCACGAGCACGTAGGGCGACCAGGTGAGGAAGATCGAGAACCCGCTCCCCGTGTGCGCGCTGAGCTCCTTGATGACAGCTGCGACGAAACCCCACGAGATCCCCGTGGCCACACCGAGCGTGGCCGCCTTGCGCGCCGGTGAGGCCGGGGCGCCACGTCGCAACGGCGCGAAGGCGACGGCCGTGGTGATGATCGTCAGGCCGATCGCCGAGATCCCCGCGAACCACCACGACGACGCCTGCGCGTGGAGGTGCCCGCCCGACGGGCTGGCGGTGAACAGGAACACACCCAGGCCGGCGGCCATGGCACCGGCAGCCAGCCAGTCGTGGCGCGCCACCCGGCGCGTGCCGATGAGCGCCATGTAGGCGAACACGAACAAGAGCTCGGTGGCCAGGATCGGCTGCACGAGGGCGAGGTCCCCGAAGTGCAGCGCCGTGACCTGGAAGACGAACCCGAGGATCATGCTGGCGATGCCGGCCAGCCAGATGGGTTGGCGCACCAGGTAGAGCAGCAGACGGGGGCTCAGGCGCTCGCCGCCCGGGGCGGGAGCGGCGCCGAGCCGCTGGCAGACCGACGACGTGGCCGTGCAGAAGCTCGCGGCCAGGGCGAGGATGACCGCCCGCGCCATCAGCCCGCTCTCCGAGGTTGCATCGCCGATCCCGTCACGTTCGCACTCCGGGTAGATGCTATTGGCTCCCGGTGGGCCGCCGGCCCACGGTCGGGATCGGCGCGTGGCGCCGCGGCGCGTCGGCGGGCGTGGCCGCGCCCGACGTCCCGCCCCGGGGTCGGGAGGGGCCCCGGGCCGGGCCGCGCCACCACCTGACCCGTACCGGGCAACTCCTCGCGTAGAGGCGAGTCCTTCGCCCCGCGGGGCCGCGACGTCCGGCCCTGGTCGCCTCCCCACCCCAGCCCGCCTTGTCGAGTGGTGACAAGATCACGAAGCGTGGCCTTTCGGACCACCGCACCACGGCCGACCGGCTGCCCTCGAACGCCGACGCCGCCATGCAGCCGCTCAGGTGTCCGGGAACATCTCCAGGACGGCAACCGCCTCGCCGGCGTGATCCAGGAAGAGGTCGAGCACGTCGGGATCGAAGCTGGTGGCTCGAGCTGATCGCATGATATCGAGCGCCTCGTCGACCGGGAGCGCCGGCTTGTACACGCGACGGCTCACAAGGGCGTCGAACACGTCGGCCACGGCCGCGATGCGGCCCTCGAGCGCGATCTCCTCTCCGGCGAGCCCCCGGGGATAGCCGCTGCCGTCCCAACGCTCGTGATGGGTGTGGGCGATCACCGCCGCCATCACCATCAGGGGTTGGTCCGACTTGTCCAGGATCTCGAATCCCAACTCGGCGTGCTGCTTGATGACGTCGAACTCCTCCGGCGTCACCCGCCCGGGTTTCAGGAGGATGCTGTCGGGAACGCCCACCTTGCCGACGTCGTGCATGGCGGCGGCGAGCCGGATCGACGCACACTGCTCGTCCCCCAACCCGCACAACCCGCCGAGCAGCTCGGCGTACTGGCTCATGCGCTCGATGTGCTGGCCCGTCTCGAAGTCACGGCCCTCGATGGCCCGGGCCAGGGCCTTGATGGTGTCCTCGCTCGTCCGACGGAGGCTCGTCTCGCTGTCCTCGAGACGGTGCACGGTCTCGCCGAGGGCCTGCGTGCGCTCCACCACCATCTGCTCGAGCTGAACCCGGTAGGTGTCGTTCTCGGTCTCGACGCGGGCGCGCAACAGTGCGTTGGCCACCGCGATCACCACCTGGTTCACCTCGAACGGCTTGGTCACGTACCCGTAGGCCCCGAGCCCCAGGGCGATGGTGGCGAACCCCGGGTCGGTCACGCCCGAGACCATCACGATGGGCAGCCACGGAAACTGGGCGCGCACGTAGCGCAAGAGCGCCACGCCGTGCTCGTCGGGCATCATCACATCGCACAGGACCAGCTCGTAGTGATTGATCCTCAGGGCGTGGCGGGCTTCTTCGACCGTCGACACCGTGTCGCAGCCGTAGCCGTGCCGGGCGAGCATGCGAACCAGGGCCCGGCGGACGGCGTCCTCGTCGTCGACGACCAGGATCATGCGGCGAACCCGCGACGATCAATCACCGAGCACTGCCCGGATCTTGACCAGGAGCGCGGCCTCTGTGAACGGCTTGCTGATGAGTGCGACACCCCTCTCCAACGTTCCTCGGGCGGAGAGCACGGACTGGGCGTATCCGGACATGAAGATCACGCGCACATCCGGATCGGCCGCTGTGATCTGCTCTGCCATCTCGTTGCCCAGCATGTGCGGCATCACGACATCGGTGACCAGCAGGTCGATCTCACCCTGGTGCGCGGATGCAGCCGCAATGGCGTCCGCGCTGCAGCTCGCCGACATGACGCGATACCCGTGGCGCGTGAGAATGCGCACGGTGAGGGCGCGCATGGCGTCCTCGTCCTCGACGACGAGCACCGTCACGCCCTTGGTGTCCTTGCTTTCTTCCTCGACCTCCTCCTCGATCCCGACCTGCTCGGCTGACACGTCGGTGAGCGGGAGCAGCACGCTGACGGTCGTGCCGAATCCGGGCTCCGAGTAGATCTGGATGTCCCCGCCCGCCTGGTTCACGATGCCGTACACGGTGGCCAGACCCAAACCCGTTCCGACGCCCGCCGACTTCGTCGTGAAGAACGGCTCGAAGGCGCGCTCGACGATCGTGCGCTCCATGCCGATGCCCGTATCGCTCACCCGTAGGCGCACATGGGGCCCGACCGATCCCTCGCGGCGTTGCGAGGCGTGCGCCTCATCGATGACCACGTTCTCGGTATCGATGGTCAGCGTCCCCCCACCGGGCATGGCGTCGCGGGCGTTCAGCGCAAGGTTGACGAGCACCTGCTCGAGCTGCCCGGGGTCGGCCATCACGTCGCCGAGGTCGGGCGCGAGCGCGATGCGCACTTCCACGTCCTCGCCGACAGCCGTACGCAGCAGCTGTTCGACGCCGCGCACGACGTCGCCGAGGTCGACGACCTCGGGGTGGACGACGTCGCGGCCGCCGACCGCCAGGAGCTGGCGGGTGATCAGGGCGCCACGTTCCGCCGCCCGGTACGCCTCGTCGAGGTCGTCGGCCACCAGGCGCCATCGGGGGTCGGCGCCGGCGGCCGTCTCCTCGGCGACCGCCTTCGCCACCTCCTCGGCCGCGAAAGCGGTGTAGTTGAGGATGATGCCCAGCAGGTTGTTGAAGTCATGGGCGACGCCGCCGGCAAGCTGGCCCAAGCTCTCGAGCCGTCGGGACCGGTGCATCTGGCCGTCGAATCGCTCCTCGGCGGCCGCGGCCCTGAGCCGGCTGCGTTCCTCTTCGGCCTCGATCCAAGCCGATGCGTCGCGGATGGCGGCCGAGACGAGCATGCCCCGGTCGGTGGCGAACGTCCCGCTCAAACTGACGTCAGCGGCGAACTCGGTGCCGTCGGCACGTCGGGCCCACAATTGGCGCCCCTCCCCCATGAGCCGCGCGCTGGGGCTCTCGAAATACGTGGCCCGGTGTCGGGAGTGGCCGACGCGGTGTTCATCGGGAACGAGCATCTCCACGGGCGCACCCACCAGCTCATCGTGTTCGTAGCGGAAGAGCCGGACCGCCTTGTCGTTGACGAATTCGATGCGCCCGTCCCCGCCGACGCACACCATGGCGTCGGGAGCCGCCTCGAGAACGCCGCGGAACATCGATCTGGCCCTGTGCCGGTCGGTGTCGTCGCGGTGCACGGTCACGACCCCGACGATCTCGCCGGACGGGTCCACCACCGCGCAATGCGACAGGAGGACCGGCACGGGCGAGCCGTCCTTGCGCACGCGCACGGTCTCGTACGGCAGGACCCGCTCCCCGCGCGTGATCATGGCGAGCACGTCGTTCTCTCGCGACCGGTCCCCCGACGGGCACAGCATGTCGATCGGCTTGCCGAGAACCTCCGAGGACTCGTATCGGTACAACGCTGCGGCGCTCAGGTTCCACACCACGATGGTCCCGTGCGTCGACGTCCCGATGACGGCGTCGAAGGACGAATCGATGATCGGTGTCAACCACGCCTGGGTGTCGAGAAACGCCCCGATCTCGGTCACGGTGCCGGCCGAGGTGTCAGCCCACTCGCCGGCCGGCACAACGGCTCGAAGGCCACGCAGTCCGGAGCCGCCACGCTTTCGCGCGTGGCGGCCGACGACCCGGAAAGGCCCTGGTCGGCCTCCTCGCCCACTCCCCACCCCTCAGGACACTCAGTGCCCCTCCACGAGTCTTGTTGGCCCCACAAGGAATAGCAAGGGGTCTGACCAGGGCATCTCACTGCAGGTGGCGACCCGACCATCGTGAGAGCACCCGTTGGGGACGACCGGCGGCGGCGCCGGACGGCGGCGGGTCAGGCCTGGCGGTCGGCGACCGGCGGCGAGGGGACCACGAGCACCGGGCACGGTGCGAACTCCAGCACGTGCTCGGTCTCGCTCCCGACGTAGGGTGAGCGGACGCCCCGGCGGTCCGACACCGCCATCACGACCAGGTCGGCCGGCCACGCCCGCGCCTCCTCCACGATGCGCCGCGCCGGCGGCCCGGCCCGCACCACCGACGTCACGGCGTCGGCTCGCACGCCCGCCATCTGCACCTGGCGGACGACGTGGGCCAGGAGTTGCTCCGCCTCGCGGTGGCGCCGGGCCCCGGTGCCGGGACCGGTGACGTCCTCGATCGCCTGCTCGACGCCATGGTCCCCCACCACGGTCAGGACCCTGACGGCCGCCCCCCATCCGGCGGCCAGCGGAGCCGCCCGGCGTGCGGCCTGCAGGCTCTCGTGCGAGTCGTCGACGGCCATGAGCACGCGGGCGATCACCGGACCGTCCCACCGTCGTCGGACCCGGGCCCGCCCCCCGCGGTCGGGGACGCGCCCCGGCGCCGTTGCGCCCAGCGGGTCGCCACGCGCTCCTCGCGCTCGAGCTCGTCGAGTCGCAATTCCAGATGGTCGAGTGCCTCTTGGAGCCGCGGCACTCGAAGACGCTCGATCGCCCGCAGTCGCCGCTGCGTGGCCTGCAGCTCGGCGTCGATGCGCCCATAGGCGTCGTCGGCCACGGCGTGGGCGACGGCCGCCGCCAGCGCCCCACGGTAGGCGGCGGCTGCCGGGGCCAGCGCGGCGTTCCCCGCCGCCAGCGCAGCCGGCCCCGGGGCGGCGGCGGTGACACGGGCGTCGTCGGGATGTCGCACCCCCATGGTGTTGCCCCACCGCACGTGGACCTCGGCATGACCGGCGCACGAGGCCACGGCCAGCGCGGTGTCGGTCACCCCCCCGAGCACGCCCGACCGGAGTCCCCAGCGCTCGGCTTCGACGCACGCCGTATCCCACGCACGCTGCGTGTCGCCGCGCAGCAGGGCCAGGTGCTCTCGTTCGCGCCGGAGCAGCTGGCGCTTGCGGTCGAGCAGCTCCGCGCCGCGGCGCGCCGCGGCCAGGCGGCCGGAGAGCCACAACCGGCCGGCCCGCCCCGGCGGGACGTGCTCAGCCATCGTCGCGGTCGTCCCGGGTGGGCACGGCGTCGCGGTCGTCCCGGGTAGGCACGGCGTCCGACCCGGGCTCGTCACGCCCGTACCGGGCCGCCACGTCGGCCGCGGGCACCATGGTGAGCTCGCGTTCGGGGAGGACCGACACCACCCGCCAGGCGCGGGCCAAGGTGTCGTCGATCGTCCGCGACTCGTCGGGGCGCTGGTCGAGCAGCTCGGCGCCGAAGGCGTCGGCGAACGCCAGGTAGTACCGGTCGGTCTCGGTCAGCGCCGCGGTCCCGATCAGCTCCGCCAGGTCGCGGGCCCGCTGGGCGCGAGCGAAGGCGGCGACGAGCTGTGCGGCCAGGGCGGGGTGGTCCGACCGGGTCCGGCCGCGGCCCGTCCCCTTGCGCATGAGCCGCGACAGCGAGCCCAGGACGTCGACCGGAGGGTACAGGCCCTCGCCGTGGACGTCGGGCGACAGCATCACCTGGCCCTCGGTGATGTACCCCGTGAGATCGGGGACGGGGTGGGTCACGTCGCCCGCCGGCATGGTGAGCACAGGGACCAGGGTCACCGAGCCCGGCCGGTCGTGCAGCCGGCCGCAGCGCTCGTAGATCGAGGCCAGGTCGCTGTAGAGGTACCCGGGATAGGCCCGGCGGCCCGGGATCTCGCCGCGCGCCGCGGACACCTCCCGGACGGCCTCGCAGTAGCTCGTCATGTCGGCCAGCACCACGAGCACGTGCTCCCCCCGGTCGAAGGCGAGATGCTCGGCGACGGTGAGGACCACGCGGGGAGTCAGGATGCGCTGCACCACGGGGTCGTCGGCGGTGTCGAGGAACAACGCGAGGTCACCGGCGGCGGCGCGCTCCTCGAGCACACCGCGCATGGCGGCAGCATCGGCGCGGGTCAGGCCCATCGCCCCGACCAGGACCTTGAACGGCTCCCCGCCGACGTGCGCCTGTGCCGCCAGTTGTGCCGCCAGCTCGAAGTGCGGCAGGCCCGCCGAGGAGAACACGGGCAGCTTCTGGCCCCGGACGAGCGTCGTCAGCGCGTCGATGACCGAGATGCCGGTGAGGACCGGGTCACGCGGCACGTCGCGCCGGGTGGGGTTGAGCGGCGCGCCCGCCACGGGGCGGGTCGTCGTGCCGAGCATGGGCGGGCCGTCGTCGAGGGGTTCACCCAGGCCGTTCCACACCCGACCGAGCCACCCCTCCCCCACGGGGATCTCGAACGGCCGGCCCTCGAAGGCGACGGACACCGTGTCGGGGTCGATCCCCGCGGTGCCCTGGAGCACCTCCACGACGGCGAGGTCGCGGTGCACCTCGAGCACGAGGCCCCGGCGCGCCTCGCCCGAGGCCAGGCGCACGGTGGCGATCTCGTCCCAGCCGACGCCCTCGACCCCGGCCACCACGAGCAGCGGGCCCTCGGCGTCGCGGGCGCCGCGGTACTCGACCGACACGCCGACGTCGGGCGCGCTCACCCGAGGGCCTTCAGCACGGCCAGCACCTCGTCGCGCCGGCTCTCGACACCCGCGGCGTCACCCGGGCCCACCTCGTCGCGCACCCGGGTGACGCCCGACAGGTCGACCTCCTCCACCACCGACGAGGGCACCCCGCCCTCGACGAGGGCGAGGCACCGGTCGTGGACGGCCAGGACCATCTCGAGCAGGGCCGCCTGCTTGTCCGGCCGGCAGGCGGCGTCGTTGTCGCTCAACGCGCTCTGCTGCAGCACCGCCTCGCGCAGCAGCCTCCCCGCCAACAGGACCATCCGCTCGCGCCCGGGCAGCGCGGACAGCCCGACCAATTCGACCACCGACGCCAATCGGTCGGCTTCGGCGAGGAGGGCGACCGCCCGAGCCCGGTTGCGGGCCCAGGCCGGCCGGCCCGCGGCGGCGTGCCAAGAGCCGATGGCCGCGGCGTCGCGGGAGAACGAACGACTCCAGGTGACGGCCGGGTAGTGGCGCGCGTACGCCAGGTCCCGGTCGAGGGACCACAGCGAGCGGACGAATCGCTCGGTGTGCGCCGTCACGGGCTCGGTGGTGTCGCCCCCTGGGGGCGACACGGCGCCCACGACGGTGACCGATCCCTCGCCGCCGCCGAGGGTGCGGACCCTGCCGGCACGCTCGTAGAAGGCCGCCAGCGCCGACGCCAGGCCCGCCGGATAGCCCTCCTCGGCGGGCAGCTCGCCGCTGCGGGACGAGAACTCGCGCAAGGCCTCGGCCCACCGGGACGTGGAGTCGGCGAGCAGAACCGTGTCGTAGCCCATGTCGCGGTAGAACTCCGCCACGGTCATGCCGGTGTAGACACTGGCCTCGCGTGCCATCACCGGCATGTTCGAGGTGTTGGCGATGACGACCGTCCGCTCGAGCAGGGCCCCGCCCGTCACCGGGTCGTCCAACGCGGCGAGGTCGGCCAACGCGTCGGCCAGCTCGTTGCCACGCTCGCCGCACCCGACGAACACGATCACGTCGGCGTCCGCCCACTTGACGACCTGCTGGAGCAACACCGTCTTGCCGGTCCCGAACCCACCCGGCACCGCGGCCGTGCCCCCCTTCGGCACCGGGAAGAGCAGGTCGACGACGCGCTGGCCCGTGGCCAACGGCGCGCCGGGCCCGAGCCGGGCCTGCACGGGACGGGCGACGCGCACGGGCCACCACTCGCAGACGGTGACCGGGCGGTCCCCCACGAGCACGACCGGCTCCTCATCGGTCACCTCGCCCCCGCCCGAGACCCACGTCACCGTCCCGGCGACCCCCGGCGGCACGAGGACCCGGTGGTCGATCCGCCCGGGCGTGGCGACGGTCCCGAGGACCGTCCCCGGCGCGACCTCGGCACCACTGCGCACGCCGGGGACGAACCGCCAGGTCGGGCCCGGGCCGGCCTCACCGGTGAGCGAGCCCGGCGTCAACCAGGCGGGGCGGTGCACGAGGGGCCGCAACAGGCCGTCGAAGATGCCGCCGAGCAGGCCCGGCCCGAGCATCGCCGACAGCGGCCGGCCCAGCCCGACCACCCGGTCCCCGACGCGCAGGCCACCCGTGTACTCGTAGGCCTGCGCGGTCACGAGGCCGCGTCGGATCGACACGACCTCGGCCGCCAGGCGCGCGCTCCCGAGCTCCACCACGTCGAGCACGGCCGTCCCCGTCAAGCCCTCGAGCTCGACGAGCGGGCCGTTCACCCGCACCACGCGTCCCGCGGGCGGCGTCACGACCACAGCCCCTGCACCTCCCCCGCCATGGCGGCGATCTGGCGGTCGACCAGGTCCGCGGCGCTCACCACGGCACGGCGCTGACCGTCCTGCGCCACCACGTCGAGGCCGGCCGGGCCCCCGGTGTGCACCACGGCACGACCGCCGACCCGGCGCCGCGCCGTGGTCGCGGCACGCGCCGCCAGGGCGCGCACCTCGACCGAGCCCCGGCGCCGCTCCAATTCCTGGAGTGCCTGTGCCCGTAACGACTCGAACGCCCGGCGGTGGGCGCCGAGCACCAGAGACCGAGCCTCGGCGCGCGTGGCCGCCGACTCGGTGGCGGCGGCGCGCGCCGCGGCGAGCGCGCCTTGGGCCCGGGCCTCGTCGAGCACGGCGGCGGCCTCGGCCGCGGCGTCGGCCAGCACGTCCAGGGCGTGCTCCTCGGCGGCGTCGGCGACGGCGCCAGCGGCGCGCCGCGCGTCGTCCTCGATCGCCCGGACCACCGGCTCGAGCGACGCCCGCATGGCGTCCGGCCCGATCGGCGGCGGGCCCGGGGCGCGGGCGCGTCGTCCCCCGGTGCCGGCTGTCAGGCCGCGCACCTCCACCGACGCCCCCGCGCCGGTCACGGCGGCATCACCACCGTGAGCACCCCGGCGGCTGTGGGCACACCGGATCCGAGGGCGGCGGCTGCCGGCGTGAGGACCACGACGGCGACCTCCGCGGACAACGTCGTCAACGCCGTCGCCACCGATCGGCGGTCCTCCGCATGCACCACGACGGCGCCGGCGAGCGCGAACCCGTCGGTACGGACAGCCTCACCGATGACGACGACCGTGCCCATGGGGTCACGCCTTGCCGATGAGGACGATGGCGACGACCAGTCCGTAGATGGCGATGCCCTCGGCCAGGCCGACGATGACCATGGCCCGGCCGAACATCTCCGGCCGCTCGCTCATGGCGGCGAGCGCCGCCGATCCCGTGTAGGCCACGCCGATGGCAGCACCGATCGACGATCCCGCCACGGCGATGGCGGCACCGATGAGCGCCTGGCCGCCGTACGACTTGGCGCCCGCGGCGGCCGTGGTGGCCGCCGCGCTCGGGTTGGCGGCCAGCGACAGGAAGACGAGGACGCCGGCGCCGAGGAGGAGCACCACGTTCAGGACCGTCATCACGCGCAGTGCTCCACGGGGCCGGCGCCGCAGCAGGGCGCCGATCGCCACCGCCACCGCGGCGAGCGCGGGCAGACCGATCAACCAGGCGAACATGGTCCCTCCTTCGGGGTGAGCATCGCGATGTGCCAGGGGCGGAACGTCCGGCCCTCGGTGACGAAGATCCGGGAGAACATCTCGTAGTACTCGAGTCGCAGCGCCTGGATGCCGGCCACCAGGCCCTCCAGGGCGAACGCCACCGCGTTCCCGACGACGAACACGGCGGCGGCGGCCAACCACATCGCCGGCCCCTTGTGCCACAGTCCCGTCGTCCCCGACCAGACCAGGCCGCCCAGGGCGGCGTGCGTCAGCCCGAACGCGGCGAGCCGGGCGAACGACACGGTGTTCGTGCCGAGGCGCACGACGGCGTCGAACATCTCGACGCCGGCCTGGACGGCACCGGCGGCGCGGCCCCCGGACTCCGCGTAGAGGCCTGCGAACCCGAGCACGAGCCCTGCGATCGCGCACGAGACCCCGACGACGACAAGCGCGCCGAGGTGCCGGTACCAGCCGAGGCCGGCCAGCGCCAGGCCGAGGTACAGCCCCACGCCGGCGAGCCCCGACACGGCCGTCAACGCGTGCCCGGCGCCGCCTTCGCGCCAACGGTTCACCGTGCCGAGCCCGTAGGAGACGGCCAGCAGCACACCGCCGGCGGCGACGGACACGGCCAGCAGGGACGTGGCGTGGTCGAGGGGTGCCAGCCACAGGGTCGGGACCAGGCCGGTCGGCCCGAACGCCTCGCCGTAGGCGAAGCCGAACGCCGCGCTGGCCAGGCCTGCGCCGATCACGAACGGGGCCACCCGGCGCAGGCGCCTGAGGCGCGCCGGGCGGCCCGTCCGAAGCAAGAGCCCGGCCACCACCAGCAGCAGCCCGTGGCCCGCGTCGCCGAACATCATCCCGAACATGACGACGTAGGCCAGACCGGCGAACACCGAGGGATTGACGTCGGCATACGGAACGGTGGCGAAGGTGTCCACGAGCGGTTGGAACGCGCCGGTGGCTCCGCCGCCGCGCAGGAGCGTGGGCGGCTCCGCGCCCCGGGGCACCGGGAGCCGGACGACAGCGCCGCCGAGCGCCCGCAGCCGGTCCGCCAGTGCGTCGACGGCGCCGGCGGGGCTCCAACCGGCGACGGCGGCGGCGACCCCCTCGTGCACGGCGGAGGCCGCCACCCGCCGGAGGTCCACCTCACCGGCCAGCTCGCCGAGGCGCCCGTCCCGCTCCAGCTGCGCCGGGTCGAGCTCCTCAGGCGCCAACACGGGACGGACCGGGCTCCCGTCGGGCCCCTCGCGTCGCGGTTCTTCCCACACCTCGGTGGCGGGGCCGCGTGCCGCCTCGCCGAGGATCTCGGGCTCGACCACACCGGCGTCGGCCACCGCGACGAGGACGGTGCGCAGCCGGTCCCGCGGGGCGACCACTGCGACCCGTTCCATGCGGGCAGGCTCGAGGACGTCACCCCACCGCATCGAGGACCTCCTCCTCGGCGCCGCCGCGTGCGGCGATCTCGAGTGCGCCCCGTGCTCGCCATGCGTCCGCGGCGAGGAGCCCGAACGCCCCGACGGTGGACGCCTCGCCGGCGCGCGACCTGCCGACGAGGTCGGACCCTTCCTTCTCGACCGTGGCCCACCACCGGGCCTCGGCCCTCCACAGGTCCTCGGGGCCCTCGATGCCGTGGAGCACCCATGCCGCCGAGCGCGGAACGCTCCGGGCCAGCTCGGGCAGCGTGGTCGCGCCGGCCCAGCGGTCGCCGAGCACGCGTCGGGCGTCTCGCCGTTGCGGTGCGCCCAGCGACGCCAGCGCCCCCGTCACGAGAGCCCGTCCGATCACCATGGCCGCGTAGGACGCCGCCCAGCGCGACGCCGCCGGGGCTCCGTCGGCCACGCGACGCGCCCAGGTGATCTCGAGCGCGAGCCGGACGGCCGACGGGTCGCCGGTGCCGGGATCACCCCATGCCGATGTGGCCAGTGCCCGGCGAACCTCCTCGGGGGTGCGGGCGCCGGACACGCGCGGCCAGGCCGTCGACAAGGCGCCGAGGCGGAACGGCGGCTCCGCCCCGTACCCGGCGAGGCCGGCCAGGTGCCCGGCGACGTTGTCGATCTCGATGCCCGTGGCCAGCACCCGCAGCCCGCCCCCCGCCACCGCCGGCCCCCAGCCCGCGAGCACGCGGAGGTGCCAGACGAGGGTCGCGGTCACCGCATGCTGCGCGCTGCCCCGGTCCATCCCGGGCCGCACGTCGTGCCCGTACGGTGTGCGCGCCAGGGCCTCGACCGCACGGGCCAGCGACGGTGAGGCCGCCAGCTCCCGGGCCCCTCCGGCCCCGATCCGACGGCGGCACAGGCCTCGTCCCCGAACCTCGGCGGCCACCCACCCCGCACTCACGCGACCGGCCTCCCGGCGGCGGTGACTGCCCGGACCACCGAGTCGACGACCGCGGGCATCCGCTCCCGGGACACCCGCTCCACCCGCTCGACCTCGGCCCGGGCGACGGCGAGCTGCGCCCGGCACTCATCGGCGGACCGGTCGAGATCGGCTCGGGCCGTCCGCGCCAGCTCGGCGCCGGCGCCGGCGCGCGCCTCGGCCACCAACCGCTCGGCCTCCTCGTCCGCGTCGGCGCGCCGACGGGCAGCGTGCTGCTCGGCGCCACGCACGAGATCGGCGGCACGGCGCTCGGCCTCCGCCAGGAGCGCGAAGACCGGCGCCAGCTCCGACGCCACCTCGACGGCGCGGTCCACCGGGACGCCGGCCGCTCCCGGCGCACCGGGCACGCCCGGGAAACGCAGACGACGCAAGAACGCCTCGAGTGCCGGCACGGCCACCTCCTTACGCCCGTCGCGCCGCGACCCTGTCCCGAGCCTACGGCCGCACGGCCGACCATGGCAGAGGCAAAGGTCCCTCCTACCAGGACTTTTGCCTTCCGTGGCGGCAGCGGGCGCCCCGGCTGGGCCCAGGCCCTCAGCCCGCCGCGGCCAGGTAGGCCACGCACCCCTGGACAGTCGACAGGCGGGGGTAGTCGTGCTCGGGGATCTCGACGCCGGTCCGCTCGTGGAGCCCCACCACGAAGTTGAGGAAGTCGATCGAGTCCAGGTCGAGCGCTTCCTGCAGCGTCTCCCCGGGACCGACCTGGGCCAGGTCGGCCTCGGGGGCCACTTCGTGCAGCACGGTGCGGATCACGTCGAGTGCCTCGTCGTCTGTCATAGCTCCCCCGGCTCCTGCAATAGGCGGTCGATGGCGGAGAGGAAGATCCCGCCGCGGTGGCCGTCGCTCGCCCGGTGATCGGCGGACAGCGTGGCGACGACACACGGGCGGACCCCGAGCATTCCCTCGGAGGCCCACGGTCGCTCGGCGACCCGGCCGAACCCGACCAATGCGACCTGTGGCGGGTAGATCACGCCGAACACCGCTTCGACGCCCAGGTCGCCCAGGTTGGTGACGGTGATGGTGGGATCGCTCATCTCCGAGCTGCGCAGCACGCCCGTGCGTGCCCGGCCGACCAGGTCGCGCAGGCTCGCCATCAGGTCGTCGAGGCTCGATCGATCGGTGTCGTGGACGGCGGGGGCGATCACGCCGCCCGATCGTAGGGACACCGCCACCCCGACGTGGACGGCTCGGCTCGGCTCGAAGCGGTCGGCGACCATGAAGCCGTTCATCTCGGGGACCTGTGCGACGGCCAGGGCGGTCGCCTTGAGCAGCAGCACCGGCATCACGAGGCGCTTCGTCACCGGCCGGTCGAGGTTGGCACGCTCGAGCCACGCCGACGCACGGCTCATGTCGATGGTCGTGCTCAGGTAGTAGTGGGGGATCTCCCGCTTGGAGCGTGCCATGAGCGCGCCGATGGCGTGCCGCAGGGCCGCCTGGCGATCGACACCCGCCTCCGCCGTCGAGGCCGGCTCGTTCCCGCCACCACCCACGTCGCCTGGCGCCATCGCCGTCGGCGTCCCCATCGGCGTCCCCATCGGCATCGCGGTGGCGGCGGCCGCCACGCGGTCCCCCTCCTGCGGTGACGGCACGCCGAGGCGCACGTCGCGCTCGACCACCGCCCCGCCGGGCCCGGTCCCTTTCACCGACGCCAGGTCGACTCCGGTCTCGGCGGCCAACCGCCGCGCCAAGGGCGAGGAGCGCACGGAGGCCCGTGCGGGCGCCACCCGGGCCGCGCCCTCCACGTCCGCCCGCGTGACCGCCCCCCCGGCTCCACTCCCCACGATCGTCGACAGGTCCACGCCGAGCGTGCGGGCCACGTGGCGGATCACCGGGGACGTGATCACGCCTTTGGGGGGAAGCGTCGGCGGTCGCTGCGGCGGCGCCGCCGTCGCCGGTAGCGCTCCCGATGCCGCCTCCACCGGTGCCTGTGCCGGAATCGCCGGTGCCCGTGCCGCCTTCGCCGGTGCCCGTGCCGCCTCCACCGGGGCCGCCTCAGCTCGAGCCGGAGCCCGGGCGCCGACCGTGGCCGCCTCGCCGGGACCGACCCGGGCGAGGACGCTTCCGACGGGCACCTCGGCGCCCTCGGGGACGACGATCTCCTCCACGATCCCGTTCTCGAAGATCTCGACCTCGATGGTCGACTTCTCGGTCTCGACCACCGCCACGATGTCCCCACGGTGGACCTCGTCGCCGGGCTTCACCATCCACCGGGAGACGATGCCGCTGTCCATGTCGGCGCCGAGCGACGGCATGCGGAACTCCCCCACCTACGCCCCCAGTCCGTGCACGGCGGCGACCACGTCGTCACGTTGCGGGAGGGCGTGATCCTCGAGGTGCTTGGCGTACGGCATGGGCACCTCCACCGAGCACACCCGCGCCACGGGGGCGTCGAGGTCGTAGAACGCGTGCTCGACGATCCGTGCGCTGACCTCGGCGGAGAGGCTCCCCGATCGCCACCCCTCGTCGACGACGACGGCCCGGTGCGTCCTGATGACCGACGACACGAACGTCTCGGTGTCGAGTGGCCGCAGGCTGCGGAGGTCCACGACCTCGGCGTCGATGCCCTCGGGGGCCAGCGCATCAGCCGCCGCCACGGCGGTCCGCAGCGTCCCGCCGTACGCGATGAGCGTCACGTCGGTCCCCGGGCGAACCACGGCCGCACCGGTGAGCGCGACGTCACCCGCGTCATCGGCCAGTTCGCCCTCCACGTTGTAGAGGCCGCCGTGCTCGAAGACGAGCACCGGGTCCGGATCGCACAGTGCGGGCCACAGCATGCCCCGTGCGTCCTGGAGCGTGGCCGGTGCAACCACCCGGAGGCCCGGGACATGCGCATACCAGCCCTCCAGGCTGTGGGAGTGCTGCGCGGCCAATTGCCGACCGGCACCGGTGGTCATCCGGATCACGAGGGGGACGTTGAATTGGCCGCCCGACATGTGCAGCAGCGCTGCCGCCGTGTTCACGATCTGGTCGAGCGCGAGCAGGCTGAAGTTCACGGTCATGATCTCGACGATCGGCCGCATGCCGCCGAGAGCCGACCCGATGCCGGCCCCCACGAACGCCGACTCCGACAGCGGCGTGTCGCGCACGCGATCGGGGCCGAACTCCTCGAGCAGTCCGAGACTCACGGCATAGCAGCCGCCGTAGCGCCCCACGTCCTCCCCCATGAGAAAGACGCGCTCGTCTCGCTGCATGGCATCACGAATCGCCTCGCGCATCGCTTCGCGGTAGGTCACGGTGCTCACGATGCCGCTCCCTTGGGCTCCGAGGTCACGAAACGCTCGAGGTCCTCGACGGGCTCGAGCTCGCCGGCCTCGGCATAGGCCACGGCGTCCTCGACCTCGGCGGCGACCTCCGCCTCCATGCTGTCGAGATCGTCCTGCGTGAGCACCTGGTCGCTGCGAAGCTGATCGGCGAGCATCGGGATGGGGTCGCGGTGCTTCCACTGCTCGATCTCCGCCTTGTCGCGATAGCGGTCGGGGTCGTACATGGAGTGTGCGCGGAACCGGTAGGTGCGCAGCTCCAGGAAGTGCGGCCCGCCGCCGGCCCGCACCGCTTCGACGGCGTGGAGCGCTGCCTCTTCGACACCGAGCACGTCCATGCCGTCGACCTCCCACGACGGCACCCGGTACGAGGCCGCCTTGAGCGCCAGGTCGGTCTCCGATTCGGCGCGATCGAGTGCTGTCCCCATGCCGTAGAGGTTGTTCTCGCAGCAGAACAGCACGGGCAGGTGCCACAGCGCGGCCAGGTTCATGGATTCGTGGAATTCGCCCTCGGCGACCGCACCGTCGCCGAAGAAGCACGCTGTCACGCGCGGCAGCGCCTGCATGTGGTCGGCCAGGGCGAGGCCGACCGCCAGGGGCAGACCACCACCGACGATGGCATTGCCCCCGTAGAACCTCGTCGCCGCGTCGAACAGGTGCATCGAACCACCGCGGCCCCGGCTGCACCCCTCACGCTTGCCTTCGAGCTCGGCCATCACCGAGCGCATGGTGATGCCCCGCGCCAGTGCGTGGCCGTGCTCTCGGTAGGTGGTGACGACGGCATCGTCGGGGAGGAGGCGCTCCATGACGCCGACGGAGCACGCCTCCTCGCCGATCGCCAGGTGCAGGAACCCGCGGATCCGCTCGGCGCTGTAGAGCTCCACGCAGCGCTCCTCGAACCGTCGGATGCGCACCATCTGGCGCAGCAGATGGATTCGATGATCGGCCTCGACGGTCACGGCGCGGTCCCGGGAGCCGGTGGCCCCCGCGGCGCCGGGGGCGTCCGCGGTCTCGGTCATGATGCCCCCTCCAACGTCGAGATGTCTCCTTCGGGCAGGCCGAGCTCGCGCGCCTTGAGCAGCCGCCGCATGATCTTCCCGCTGCGCGTGTGCGGGAGGTGCTGGTCGAACTCGATCTCGCGTGGTGCCACCGCGGCCCCGAGCCGCTTGCGCGAGAACCCGACGAGCTCGAGGCGCAGTTCGTCGGTGGCCTCGAAGCCCGGGCGCAGCGCCACGAACGCCTTGACGAGCTCCCCGGCCACCGGGTCGGGCTTCCCGATGACCCCGGCCTCGGCGACGGCGGGGTGCTCCATCAGGGTCGACTCGACCTCGAACGGCCCGATGAGGTGGCCGGCCGACTTGATGACGTCATCGGCACGGCCCACGAACCAGAAGTAGCCGTCGGCGTCACGCCGGGCCAGGTCCCCGCTCAGGTACCAGCCGCCGGCGAAGCACGACCGGTAGCGGTCGTCATCGCCCAGGTACCCGCGGAACATCGACGGCCAGCCGGGGCGGAGGGCGAGCTCGCCCTCCTGGCCCGCAGCGGCCAGGGTCGCTGTCCCGTCCTCGCCGACCACGACGTTCCCGTGTTCGTCGCGCACGAGGACGGCGGCCTCCACGCCCGGCAGCGGCCTGCCCATCGAGCCGGGCCTGATGTCCATGCATGCGTAGTTGGCGATCATGATCCCGCCCGTCTCGGTCTGCCACCAGTTGTCGTGGACAGGCAGGCCGAGCGCCTCCTGGCCCCACAGCACGACCTCGGGGTTGAGGGGCTCGCCGACGCTGGCCACGAAGCGGAGGTGGCTGAGGTCGTGCTCCTGGGCCGCCGCCGCACCCGCCTGCATGAGCATGCGCAATGCCGTCGGTGCCGTGTACCAGACGGTGACGGCCTCGTCCTCGAGCGTCGAGTACCACCGCTGCGCGTCGAAATCGCCTTCGTCGACGACGCTGGTCACACCGTGGACCAGCGGGGCGAGGATGCCGTAGGAGGTGCCCGTGACCCACCCGGGGTCGGCCGTGCACCAGAAGACGTCGTCAGGGTGCAGGTCGAGGGCGATCCTCCCCGTGGCGTGGTGCGACACCACCGCCTCGTGCACGTGGACCGCGCCCTTCGGGGTCCCGGTCGTCCCACTCGTGAAGTGCAGCAGCGCCATGTCCTCGGGGTCGGTCGGCGCGATCTCGTAGGAGGGGGCGGCCTGTGCCAGCAGCGTCTCGAGGTCGAGGGTGTCGTCGGGGCCCGCATCCGCCGACGACCCGCCGATCAGCAGGACGTGGTGAAGATCCGGCAGCTGGTGGCGGATCCCGGCGACCTTGCGCCGGTAGAGGCCGGCGGTGGTGACGAGGACGCGGCCCGATCCCAGCGCCAGACGTTGGCGGATGGGCTCGGGTCCGAACGCCGCGAACAAGGGGCACAGCACGCTGCGGTGCTTCAGGGTCCCGAGGACCGCCACGTAGAGGTCGGGAACGCGGGGGGCGAGGACGAAGACGCGCTCGCCGGGCTCGACGCCCAGGCTGTCGAGGACGTTGGCGAAGCGGCTGGACCGCTCGGCGAGCTGACCGTACGACACGTCGAGACGGGCGCCGGAGCGGTCGATGCACCGCAGCGCCACGTGATCGCGCCGGGGCCCCGCGGCGTGACGGTCGACGGCCTCGTGGGCCATGTTCAGCCCCCGACCACCGGGCAGCCCGTCGAGCGCCTGTCGGGCGGCCGCCCACGTGAACCCGGCCCGTTCGGCCTCGTAGTCCGCCATGTTGGGCGCCGGCGAACCACCGCCGCCCTCCGCCTTGCGGATCGCCTGCCACTGCACGGGCCACCCCTTTCCTGCCGGGCGCCCGAACCCGTCCCGATGCCACCCGCGCGTTCGACGGTACGCCCCGACCGGCGTCGCTCCCAGGGTCCAACGTCACCTGGGCCGAGGTCGAGGTTCCCCTGCCTCATGCCGCGCACCAGGTCGCCGTGGGACTTTCTTCCCTATCGGCCTGCGTGGGCGGGGCGCGAGCGTGGGGCCCATGACGAGGATCGTCGTGGGAGTGGACGGCTCGAACCGCTCCAAGGACGCCCTGCGGTGGGCGGCTCGGCAGGCCGAGACGACGGGCGCCGCGCTCGACGTGGTCATGGCGTGGGAGCGCCTGAACCCCGATGCCTGGATCCCGCACGAGCCACCGGGGACCGATCCGCTGGCGGTGACCCGACGGGCGGTGGAGGGGATCGTCGAACGCGTCCTCGGCGAGCATCCGTCGATCGCGGTCACGACCCGCGCCATGGAAGGCCCGGCGGCGAAGGTCCTCATCACCGAGGCTTCCGGGGCGGACCTCCTGGTCCTGGGCAACCGGGGGCACGGCGGGTTCGCCGGGCTCCTCCTCGGCTCGGTCAGCCTGCACTGCCTCACCCACGCACACTGCCCCGTCGTCATCGTCCGACCGACACACAGCCCGATCCGCAGCTGACGGGCCGGCGGGGCTGGGCCGCCAGGGCCAGGGGCCGAGGCTAGGGGCTGTCTCCCCGGATACGCGCGGCCGCTTCCCAGAGCCCGTCGCGGGCGTCGGGGTGGGCGGCCTCCTGGATCAGCAGCCGGGCCTGGGCGCGCTGGCTACGACCGAACACGAACGCGCAACCCTGCTCGGTCACCACGACGGAATGCTGGAACGACGTCACGGGTGCATCGAGCCGGCCGACGATGGTGGACGTGTCGCTCTTGGCGTGCCACGAGGGCAGGGCGATGATGGCGTGGCCGCCGGCCGAGTGCAGCGCCCCGACGACGAAGTCCGGCTGCCCACCGAAGCCCGAGTAGATCCGCCCGTTCACGTAACTGGCGTTGGCCTGCGCATACAGGTCGACCTGGAGTGCGCTGTTCACCGAGCACATGGAGTGGTGCGCGGCGATGTTGCCGGGGTCGTTGACGGTCTCGGTCCGCATCATCCGGACCCGGGGATTGCCGTCGACCCAGGCGTAGAGATCAGGCGACCCGAAGAGGAACGACGCCGTGACCGGCCGCGCCTCGTCCAAGGCGTTGGCCCGCTCGAGCTCGAGCACTCCGTCGCTGATGACCTCCGACCACACGCCGAGCGAGTGCTTCGTGCGCAGGAACCCGAGCACCGAGTCGGGCACCTCCCCGATGCCGATCTGGAGGGTCGACCCGTCGGCCACGAGTGACGCCACGTTCTCGGCGATCGCGACGGTGGCCGCTCGGGGCGGTGGCGGTGCCGGTGAGGGCAGCGCCTCCTCGACCTCGACGGCGAGGTCGACGAGCTCGCAGTCGATCTCGGCGTCGCCGAGGGTGTAGGGCATCTTCGGGTTGACCTGCGCGATCACCAGCCCGCCACGGGACCGCGCGCGCTCGATGGCGGCGGGCAGGATGTTCACCTCGATCCCGAGCGAGACCCGTCCCGCACGGGGGACCGACGTGTGCACGAGGACGACGTCGGGAGGGCGCGCCACATCGAAGAGCATCGGCACCAGCGAAAGGCGCATGGGCAGGTAGTCGAGTGAGGCCAGGCCCCGCATGCCGGGGCCCACGAAGGGCGTCTCCGGCACGACGCCGGAACGGGACGGTGTGCCTTTCTGGGCGTTGAGGACGAAGAGCCGGTAGTTCTCGACGGCGCTGTCGAACAGCTCGACCAGCCGCATCGGCATGGCGAAGTTCCCGCTGGCGACGGCACGGGGCTCGGCCCACGGCATGGCACCGAGGCGGTTGACGAGCTCGCGCTCGGAGACGGTCTCCACGGTCGAGACCCTACGGACCCGGCGGCGGCCCCACCAGTGGCCGTCCGTCGGGGGTGCTCAGGCAGCCGGGGCGGTCCCCGATCGGGTGCCGGATGTGGGGCCCCCCGGCTCGGTGCCCGGGCCGGGGCCCTCGTCGGTGCCCGGGCGGGGGCCCTCGTCGGTGCCCGCCGAGGCGGGGGTGACGGGCATGCCGACGTCCTCGGGGACGAGCGTCGGGGTCGACCGGTTGAGCGTCTCCCCCCCGAAGAACGCCGGGCCGGCGAGCCGCCACGCCACCAGGCAGACGACGCCGATCACCGCCGACACCAGGGCGATCAGGAAGACGCCCCCGACGTCGGAGTGCGGCGGGAAGGGCAGGTGCCACGAGGTCCAGCTGGCGGCGGTGGTGTTGTTGAAGTTCCAGTCCCTCCAGACGCACCAGATCATGGCGAAGTAGAGCATCAGCCCGCCGAGCACGGGCAGGATGCCTTTCATCCACAGGTCGCGGGCGCTGCGGGTCAGGACCTTGCGGTAGTACCACGCGCAGGTGAAGCCGGTGAGGCCGTAGTAGAAGGCGATCCAGATCCCGATGGCTGTGACGGCGTCGGGGATCAGGAAGCCGCCGGCCAGGTGGTTCATCGCCACGTACAGCACGGCGGAGACGGCCCCCATCGACACCGTGGCGACCGTCGGCGTCAGGTACCGCTTGTGCATCCTGCCGAAGACGTCGGGCAGGCCCTTGTAGACCGCCATGGACAACACGGTGCGGGCGGTCGGCAGGATCGTGGTCTGTGTCGACGCCGCCGCCGAGGTGAGCACCATGAGGATGAGCAGGTGGGAGAGCACCGACCCGAACCAGCCGGCGCCGAACACGGCCGTGCCGAGCACCGAGATGACGTCGCTGCTGTGGGCGGGGTTGGCCAGGCCGATGCCCTTGGCGCCGATGCCGGCGTACGCCTGGGCCGCCATGGTGACGAGGAAGTAGATGGACAGCAGGAGCACGGTGGAGATGATCGCCGCCAGGCCCGGGTTGCGACGCTGGTCGGCGGTCTCCTCGTTGATCGACACCGACGTGTCCCACCCCCAGTAGATGAACAGCATGAGCAGCACGCCGCCGACGATCGCCGAGAACGACGTCCCGCTGAAGGTGAACCACGACCAGCTCGGCGTGAGGTGGGTGGCGGGAGCGCTGCCGATGGCGACACGGATGAGCGCCACCACGGCGAACACCACGAGCATCACCACTTCCACCGACAGGAGCAGCCGCTGGACCCGGGCCGAGATCTCGATGCCGCGGTAGCAGACGTACGTCATGGCGACCAGGAACAGGAGCCCCACGAGCAGGACCCATTCGCTCGTGGGGTTGCTGCCGATGCCGTGGGCGTTGAACAGGTGGAAGCTGTACTGCCCGGTCACCTGGGCGAGGCTGGCCATGACGAGCACGTCCGAGGCGATGATGCCCCAGCCCCCCAGCCACCCGACCTTGGGTCCGAACGTCCTGGTCCCCCAGGTGAAGGTGGTGCCGCAGTCGGGGTCCGCCTTGTTGAGCTCGCTGTAGCCGATGGACACCAGGAGCATCGGCACGAAGGCGATCACCGTCACCAGGGGGGCCTTCAACCCGACGCCGACGACGATGAGCCCCAGGGTGGCGGCCAGGCTGTAGGCGGGTGCCGTGGAGGCCACGCCGATCACGATGTTCGAGGCCAGGCTCAGCGCCCCTGTCTTGAGGCCCTTCTCGGCCGGGTCCTCGGTATGCGAGAGCGCCGTGGCGGGAGGCGGCGGTCCTGCGCTCGGTGCGGGTGTCGTCGTGGACATGGCGCCCTCCTTCAGATGGTGCCTTCGTCGAGCATGGCGCCGGCGACCTTGACGAAACCGGCGATGTTCGCCCCGGCGACGTAGTTGCCCGGCGCCCCGTACTCCTCGGCGGCTCGTCGGACCTGCCCGTGGATGTCGCGCATGATGGCGCGCAGCTTCGCGTCGACCTGCGCCGTCGGCCAGGGCAGATGGGCGCTGTCCTGTGCCATCTCGAGGCCCGACACGGCGACACCGCCGGCGTTCGCCGCCTTGGCCGGCCCGTAGAGGATCCCCGCATCGACGAACAGCTCCACGCCCCGTGACGTCGTCGGCATGTTGGCACCCTCCGCCACCAGGACCACGCCGTTGCGCAGGAGGTTGGCGGCGTCCTTGGCGCCGATCTCGTTCTGCGTCGCGCAGGGGAACGCGCAGTCGGCGGGCACGTCCCACAACGGGTTCTCGCCGTTGGGCTGCGCCGGGACGTAGGTGGACCGGGGGAAGCGCTCGGCATACTCGCGGATCCGACCGCGCCGGACGTTCTTCATATCCATGAGCCAGTCGAGCTTGTCCCGGTCGATGCCGTCGGGGTCGAGGACGAAGCCGCCGGAGTCGGACATGGTCAGGAGCCGCGCCCCCATGTCGAGCAGCTTCTGCGCGGTGTACTGGGCGACGTTGCCGCTGCCCGACACGAGACAGGACTTCCCGGTGAGGTCCTCACCCTTGGTGGCGAGCATCTCGGCCGCGAAGTACACGGTGCCGTAGCCGGTTGCCTCGGTGCGGATGAAGGACCCGCCCCAGTCGGGCTCCTTCCCCGTCATGACGCCCGTGAACTGGTTGGTGATGCGCTTGTGCTGCCCGAACAGGAAACCGATCTCGCGCCCACCGACCCCGATGTCGCCGGCGGGGATGTCGGTGAACTGCCCGATGTGCCGGGCCAGCTCGGTCATGAACGACTGGCAGAAGCGGCGCACCTCGGCATCGCTCTTGCCCTTCGGGTCGAAGTCCGATCCCCCCTTGGCGCCGCCGAGGGGAAGGGTGGTGAGCGCGTTTTTGAGCACCTGCTCGAAGGCGAGGAACTTGAGCACGCTCAGGTCGACGGTGGGGTGGAATCGCAGGCCTCCCTTGTAGGGACCGATGGCGCTGTTCATCTGCACGCGGAACCCGCGGTTGATCTGGACCTCGTCGGCGTCGTCGACCCAGTTGACCCGGAAGATGATCACGCGCTCGGGCTCGGCCAGGCGCTCCAGGATCTTCGCCTCCCGGAAGTCGCGCCGACGGTCGAGGACCGGCACCAGGCAGACGGCGGCCAGCTCGACGGCCTGCAGGAATTCGGGCTGGCCCGGGTTCTTGGCGCGGACGCGCTCCAGCACGCCTTCCACGTAGCCGTCCACGCCCTGTCCTCCCTCCCGGTGTCCCTGTGGCCGCGTCGTGCCTCCTCAGCCTCCCTGCGACCGTACGATCAGGCATACCGGTGCTCCAGGGTCGAAGGTCCTGTTGTCCATCGGCGCTGGTCACCGGCGGTTTCGGGCCGTGACGCGGCGACGCCGCGCCCGTATGCTCGAAGCGGCGAACACCCGAGCACGAGGGGCCCCATGGACACGACCACCGACCGAGTCCCACAGGAGCGCCTGCTGCTGACCGACATCCCCGGGCCGCGCTCGCGCCGGCTCATGGCCCGCCGGTCCGCCGCCGTCCCCGCAGGGGTGGGGACCACCCTGGGGGTGTTCGTGGCGCGCGCCGGTGGCGGGATCGTCGAGGACGTCGACGGCAACCGCCTCATCGACTTCGCATCGGGCATCTCGGTCACCAACGTCGGCAGCAGCGCGCCCCGGGTGATCACGGCGGTGCGCGAGCAGCTCGACCGGTTCACCCACACCTGCTTCCAGGTCACGCCGTATACGGGGTACGTGGAGGTGTGCGAGCGGCTCAACGAGCTCACCCCGGGGGCCCACGACAAGCGGTCGTTCCTCGTGAACTCGGGGGCCGAGGCCGTCGAGAACGCCGTGAAGGTGGCGCGCTACGCCACCGGCCGCCCGGCGGTCGTGGCCTTCGACCACGGGTTCCACGGCCGGACGCTCCTGGGCATGAGCCTCACCGGGAAGGCCATGCCCTACAAGCGCGGGTTCGGCCCCTTCGCCCCCGAGGTCTACCGGGCGCCGTACTCCGACCCCTTCCGGCAGACGGGGAAGCTGTCGGAGGTCGTGGACCTGCTCGAGACCACCGTGGGCTCGGGCTCGATCGCCTGCATCGTGGTGGAGCCCATCGCCGGTGAGGGCGGCTTCGTCGTGCCCGAGCCCGGGTGGCTGGCCGGGCTGGCCGAGTGGTGCGCGGCCACGGGTGTCGTGCTCGTCGCCGACGAGATCCAGTCCGGGTTCGGCCGCACCGGCGCCTGGTACGCGTGTGAGCACGAGGGCGTCGTCCCCGACCTGGTGACCACGGCCAAGAGCCTGGGGGGCGGTCTGCCCGTCGCGGCCGTCACGGGCCGCGCCGGGCTCATGGACGCCGTGCATGCCGGCGGGCTCGGCGGCACGTTCGGCGGCAACCCGCTGGCGTGCGCCGCCGCGCTGGCCTCCATCGCCACCATCGAGGAGGACGGGCTGCTGGAACGGGCACGGCGGATCGGGGACGCCGCGCTGCCCCGCCTCCGGGCCATGGCGGGCGCCCACGGCGTCGTGGGGGACGCCCGCGGGCGGGGGGCGATGGTGGCCATCGAGCTCGTGGGTCCCGACGGCATCACGCCCGACACGGCCGCCACCGGCCGCATCGCGGCCGCGTGCCACGCCCGGGGACTGCTCGTCCTCACGGCCGGGACCTACGGCAACGTCATCCGGCTCCTGCCCCCCCTCGTCATCCCCGACCACCTGCTCGACGAGGGGCTCACGATCCTGGAGGAGGCGGTGGCAGCCGCCTGACTCACGAGTCGAGCGCGCTCATGACGTGCTTGATGCGCGTGTAGTCCTCGAACCCGTACACCGACAGGTCCTTGCCGTACCCCGAGTGCTTGAAGCCACCGTGGGGCATCTCGGCCACCAGGGGGATGTGGGTGTTGATCCATACGCACCCGAAGTCGAGCCCCTTGGCCATGCGCATGGCCCGGCCGTGGTCGCGGGTGAACACCGACGAGGCCAAGGCGTACTCCACGTCGTTCGCCCACCGCAGCGCTTCGCTCTCGTCGGAGAACTGCTGGACGGTGATGACCGGCCCGAACACCTCCTGCTGCACGATGTCGTCGTCCTGGTGCACGTCGCTCACGACCGTGGCCTCGTAGAAATAGCCCCGTCCCTCGATCCGGTGGCCGCCGGTGCGGACGTCGGCGTGCGACGGCAGGTTGTCGACGAAGGTCGTGACGCGCCCCAGCTGGTCGGCGCTGTTCAGGGGCCCGAAATCGGCCCCCTCCACCTCGGGGCCCGCCACCGTCTGGGCCCGGGCCCTCTCGACCAGCGCGGCCGCGAAGTCGTCGTGCACCCGGGGCCCGGCCAGCACCCGCGTGGCCGCGGTGCAGTCCTGCCCGGCGTTGAAGTAGCCGGCCACGGCGATGGCCTCGGCCGCCTTGTCGATGTCGGCGTCGTCGAAGACGATCACCGGGGCCTTGCCACCGAGCTCGAGGTGCACGCGCTTGACGTCCTCCGAGGCGGCCATGGCGACCTCGCGCCCGGCCCTGACGCTCCCGGTGATGGAGACCATCCGGGGCACGGGGTGCGACACGAGCGCACGGCCCGTCTCGCGGTTGCCGCAGACGACGTTGAGCACACCCGGCGGCAGGAACTCGGCGGCGATCTCGGCCAGCATCACCGTCGTGACCGGCGTGGTGTGCGCCGGCTTGAGGACGACGGCGTTGCCCGCGGCAATGGCCGGCGCGAACTTCCAGACGGCCATCATCATGGGGTAGTTCCAGGGTGTGACCTGGGCACACACCCCGACCGGCTCGCGGCGGACGTACGACGTGAACCCCGACATGTACTCCCCTGCCGATCGGCCCTCGAGGAGGCGGCAGGCCCCGGCGAAGAACCGGATCTGGTCGACCATCGGCGGGATCTCCTCGGAGAGCGTGAGCGCCCGGGGCTTGCCGGTGTCCTCGCACTCGGCGTCGACGAGCTCCTCGGCCTTGGCCTCGATGGCGTCGGCGATGCGGAACAGCGCCAGGCTCCGCTCCGAGGGGGTGGCCTCGCGCCACTTCTCGAAGGCGTCCTGGGCGACACGCATGGCGTGGTCGATGTCAGCGGGGCCCGACACGGGCATGGTGGCGTAGGCCTCGCCGGTGGACGGGTTGACGACGTCCTCGGTGTCGCCGTCCCTGGTGTCGAGGTGGGCGCCACCCACGAAGTTGCGCAGCACACGTCGGTCCCCAGCCATGGATGGTCCCTCTCCCTGTCGGTCCGCCGGTGCCCACAATCGCACTCGCGGCGTCGCCGGACAAGGGGCCCCACCCCCGCTGTCCTGGGCATCCCCGCTCTCCCGCCGGGACCTCCGGCCCTAGCCGCTCCGGGCTGCGCCGGGGGAACATGTGGTGGACACGAACGGCGCCGGGCACCGTGCCCGGGCGTCGGGTCGACCCGGACGACGGGCCGGGCGGGCGGCGGGAGGAGATCGTCATGCGCGTCCTGCTCGTGGGAGCGGGTGGAGTGGGGACGGCGTTCGCCCGGACGGCCGCCCGGCGCGACGTCTTCGAGCACATCGTGGTGGCGGACCATGCGCTCGACCGCGCCCAGCGTGCCGCCCAGGCGGCGAGCGACCGCTTCACCGCCGTGAAGCTCGATGCGTCGGACGAGACGGCCGTTGCCGAGTTGCTCCGGGCCGAGCGGTGCGACGTTCTGGTGAACGCCGTCGACCCCCGGTTCGTCATGCCGCTGTTCCGCGGCGCGCTCGCCGCGGGGACGCACTACCTCGACATGGCCATGTCCCTGTCGCACCCCCACCCCGAGGAGCCCTACGCCAAGACGGGGGTGAAGCTCGGCGACGAGCAGTTCGCCATGGCCGGGCAGTGGGAGGAGCGGGGCAAGCTGGCGATCGTGGGCATGGGTGTCGAGCCCGGGCTCTCCGACGTCTTCGCCCGCCACGCCGCCGACACGCTCTTCTCCTCGATCGAGGAGGTGGGCGTGCGCGACGGGGCCAACCTGGTGGTGGAGGGTTACGACTTCGCCCCCACCTTCTCGATCTGGACCACCATCGAGGAGTGCCTCAACCCGCCCGTCGTCTTCGAGAAGGACAAGGGGTGGTACACCACGGAGCCCTTCAGCGAGCTCGAGGTCTTCGACTTCCCGGCCGGCATCGGCCCGGTGGAGTGCGTGAACGTCGAGCACGAGGAGGTGCTGCTCGTCCCGCGCTGGGTGCAGGCCGACCGGGTCACCTTCAAGTACGGCCTCGGTGACGAGTTCATCGGCGTGCTGAAGACGCTGCACAAGCTCGGGCTCGACTCCACCAGCCCGGTCCGCGTCGATGGCCGCGAGGTGTCGCCCCGGGACGTGGTGGCCGCCTGCCTGCCCGACCCGGCCGAGCTCGGGCACGTGATGCAGGGCGTGACCTGCGCGGGGACGTGGGTGAAGGGCACCGGCAAGGACGGCAACCGGCGCGAGGTCTACCTGCACCACGTGGTGGACAACGCCTGGTCCATGGCCGAGTACGACTCGCAGGCCGTCGTCTGGCAGACCGCCATCAACCCTGTCGTCGCCCTGGAGCTCGTGGCGTCGGGCGTGTGGACGGGTGCGGGCGTCCTCGGCCCGGAGGCCTTCCCGGCGGGACCGTTCCTCGACCTCCTCGTCGACCACGGCTCGCCCTGGGGATGCGAGGAGCGCGCCGTGCGCTGAGCCCGGTGTCCTTCTTCACCGCCTTCGGCGTGGGGGGGGCGTCATCTCCCTCCCCGGCCACGCGGTTGGCGGGGCGGTCCCGACCCCACGGACGAGGTGCGTCCGCCGGCCGTCCGCTGCAAGAGGTCGACGACCAGCACGGCGTCGTCTGCTTCCGCCGGTGACGACCCGTGACGGGCGGACGCCCCCGCAGAGAGCTCGACGCACACCGGCACACCGGGGTGCATCCGGCCGTGCGCGTCGAGCAGGGCCCGCCCCCGGGCCTCTCCGAGCGGTATGGCGTCGACGATGACGTCGGCGCCAGCCGCCAGGGGGCAGGGCTCGCCCACCAGGGCGGGACAGCGCGACGAGTCCCGGAGCGGTCCGGGGCACACGAGCACATGGAGGCCCGCCGCCCGGGCCTGACCTTCGGCGTACCACCGCCCCCCGGTGGACTCCACGAGCACGCGGGTGCGGTCGTGGCCGTCCGGCCAGGCGGGGAGCCTGTGGACCGCTCCCATGACCACGCGGACGATCGCCGGGCGCTCGTAGTGGTCGGCGGTCACGTAGCCGCGGGCGCGGGCGAGGGCGAGCATCGGCCGGTTCTCGACCAGGACGTCGGCGTGCACGTTCGTCACGCCGCGAGCGGCGGCGGCCTCCAGGAGGACGTCGAGGAGGTACGGGCCCAGCCAACCCCGCCACCCGGGGCCCACGGCGATCCCGAGCTCCCCGTCGCCGTCGGGGAGCAACTCGTAGCTGCACTCCGCCACGATGGCGTCCGGCCGGCCCGTGCGGACGACCTCCGCGACGATACCGGTACCGCCCCGGCTGCCGACGCGCACCATCGCGTCGAGCGACCGCCGGTTCGGCACGCGTGCCTGGAAGAAGCGGCGGTACAGGTCGTCGTCGGTGAGGGTCGCGTAGAAGGCCGCCAGGGCGTCGGCATCGTCCTCGGTCTCCGGGCGCACGACGAGCGTGCGGCCGCCGGGGAGCTCGATCGACCTCGGCTCGAGGTTCACGTGGCCAGGGTGTGCATCCTTCAAGGCGCCTCGTCGGAGCGGACGATCATGACCGAGCACGGTGCGTGCGCGGCGCAGTGTGCGCTCACGGACCCGAGCAGGAGGCCGTCGAACCCTCCGAAGCCGCGGCTGCCGACCACCAGCACCGAAGCACCCCTGGCCGCTTCCGTGAGCACGTGCGCGGCGTGACCTTCCCGCACGTCGGTGTGGACGTGCACGGCGCGATTCGGCCCCATCACCTCGTCGACCATGACGGCGAGCGCCTTGCGCGCGACGTCCGTGGGGTTGGCGGGCGGGGGCAGGCTCTGCAACCAGGCGTGCTCGTCGGCGAGGTGCCACGCGTGCACCACCTCGAGGCGCGCCCCGACCAGCTCGGCATACCGAAGCGCCCACCGGAGCGCCCCTCTCGATTCCTCGGAGGCGTCCACGCCCACGACGATCCGGTTCCCGTCAGGGTCGCAGGGCTGCTCAGTGCCCGTGCGCCCGCTTGCCGATGGCTCGTGCACGTCAGGACCTCCTGTCCGGCACCGGTCGCCAACCCGGCGGCGATCTCTCCTCCCATGCTGCGCCGCCAACGTCGCAGGCGACCAGGGGCGAAGGTCCTGCGGCCAGCCCGCCCGCACCCGTGGGACCTTCGACCCTTGCCCGCTCCGGGCATCCGCGCAACGGTGCGGTGATGGCCGCCTCCGAAGCAGCACCCTGAATGGCGCCTCCGGAACCCGAGCGGGAAGCGTCGCGGGGTCGCGGACACCGGCTCGCTCCTCACACCGCCGACTGCATCCTCGAGGCGTGGGGCGAGGATCGCACCTCGTGCCTCGCCGAGGCCATGACAGCCCTGGTGGAGGTGTTCGCCGAGGTACACGGCGACGATGCGGCCACTCGGACGCTGCCCCTGGCAGCGGAGCCGGGTCCCGACGCCGACGTCCTCGTGGCCCTGCTCGAGGAGGTGATCTACGTCGCCGACGTCTTCGGCGCCGTGCCCGTCCGCTTCCACGTCGTCGAAGCCGAGGATGGTGGGATCGCGGGTGACATGGTGGTCGTGACCGGGCGCCAGGTCGAGCTCGTCGGGCCCGTGCCGAAGGGTGTGTCGTACCACGACCTCGAGGTCGGCGAGCACGAGGGGCGGTGGACGTGTCGAGCGGTCGTGGACGTGTGAGCGGCACCCGACGCCTCCACCCGGCCGGGCCGGACCGTTGGCGGATGGAACCGACCGGCACGATGCGCGTCCCGGGGATCGTCTTCTCCTCGGCCGCGCTGCTCTCCCAGATCACCGGCGACGAGTCGCTCGAGCAGGTGGCGAACGTGGCGACCCTGCCGGGGATCGTGGAGGCCTCCTACGCGATGCCCGACATCCACTGGGGCTACGGGTTCCCGATCGGCGGCGTCGCCGCCACCGACGTGGTCGAGGGCGGGGTCGTGTCCCCCGGCGGCGTCGGCTTCGACATCTCCTGTGGGGTGCGCCTGCTGCTCTCTCCTGTCGGCCTCGACGAGCTGGCCCCCCACGTGGAGACCCTCATGGACGAGCTCGAGGCCCGGGTGCCGAAGGGGCTCGGGGCGGGGGCCGTGTGGGAGCTGGCCGACGACGCCGAGCTGACCGCCGTGCTACGCGACGGGGCCCGCCACGCCGTGGCCCGGGGTCTCGGCCTCGACGCCGACGTGGCCCGCTGCGAGGACGGAGGGGTGATGGCCGGTGCGGACCCGGGCGCGGTGGGCGACCGGGCCCGTCGGCGCGGCGCGGGCCAGCTCGGCAGCCTCGGCTCGGGGAACCATTTCCTCGAGGTCCAGGTCGTCGACGAGATCGTCGACGCCGAGGCAGCCGGGTCCTTCGGCATCCGGCCGGGGCAGGTGTGCGTGATGATCCATTGCGGGTCGCGCGGCCTCGGGCACCAGGTCTGCTCGGACACCGTCAAGGAGATGCAATCGTCGATGGCGCGGTACGGGATCGTCGTGCCCGACCCCCAGCTCGCCTGCGTCCCGGTCGAGTCGCGGGAGGGCCGGGCCTACCTGGGAGCGATGGCAGCGGCGGCAAACTTCGGCCGGGCGAACCGTCAGGCCCTGACCGCGGCGGTGCGCAGCGCGTTCGCCACGGCCGTAGGGACCGATCGGCTGGACCTTCTCTACGACGTGTCGCACAACCTGGCCAAGCTCGAATGGCACGACGTCGACGGGGGACGGCGGCTCCTGTGCGTGCACCGGAAGGGGGCGACGAGGGCCCTTCCCCCCGGGCACCCGGACCTGCCCGACGACCTGCGACCGGTGGGCCAGCCGGTGCTGGTCCCCGGATCGATGGGCACGGCGTCCTACGTCCTGGTCGGCCGCGCCCCGGGCGGGGCGTTCTCCTCGACCTGCCACGGCGCGGGCCGCACGATGAGCCGGCATGCAGCCACCCGGAGCATCCGGGGCGCGGTGTTGCGCCAGCAACTCGAGGAACAGGGGATCTCGGTACGGGCGGCATCGGCACGTGGGCTCGCCGAGGAGGCACCGTTCGCATACAAGGACGTCGACGACGTGGTCGCCATCTGCGAGCGGGCCGGCCTCGCCCGGCGCGTCGCCCGGCTGCGGCCGGTCGGAGTCCTGAAGGGGTGACCGTCCCACGGCCGCCGGTGCCGGCGGCCCGCTAGCGCGGGTCGGTCGAGGAGCCGAGGCCGAGCTCGCGCAGGGCGTCGTCGATCACGAGCTCCGACAGCTCGGCGACGCTGGCGTCCACGATCCGGGCGTCGAGCGCCAGGCGCCGTGCCGCGGCGTGGGCCCGGGTGAACAGCTCCTCCAGGCGCCGCCGCCGGGCGCGGTGCAGCACGAAGGCGGCCACGGCGCACCCCACCAGGAGCACCTCGGCCACGAGCGCGACCACCAGGGCCGCTCCCACTCGCTACTTCCCCCCCATCGACGTCAAGCGTACCCCCGCGTGTGCCGGTGGTCACTCCCCGTCGGCGGGCACCACCAGGACGGGCACCGTCGAGCGGTGGAGCAGCTTGTGCGGCACCGACCCCAGGATCGCACCCAGGATGGGCCGTTCGCCGGTCCCCCCGACCACGATGACCCGGGCCTGGCGCTCCAGGGCGGCCTCGAGGAGCGACTCTGCGGGCCGCAGGGCGGCCACGATGGGCTCCACCTGCACCGAGGGGTCGAGCGCGTTGGCCTCGGCCACCGCGGTGCGCAGCATGTCGCTGCCGATCTTCTCGAGCTGGTCCTTGTAGTCGGCGGTCTCCCCGCCCATGGGGTTGGGCTCGTAGCCGAACACGATGGTCAACGGCGCGTCGAAGGCCCTGGCCACGCTGACCGCCACGCGCAGGGCCGCCTTCGACCCGTCGGTGCCGTCGTAGCCGAGGACGATGTCGCCGGCCATCAGTCGACCACCGGGGTGACGCCCGGCGTGAGCGGCGGAGCCGGCGCGTCGACGGACTCGGCGACCTCGCGGTCACGCCGGAAGAACTCCGGATGGCGCAGACGCCAGATCACCATGAGCGGCACTCCGATCAGCAACAGGCCGACGCCGAGGACGAGCGGAGGGCCGAGGCCCTTCTTGACGTACAGGTGCCAGTGGAAGATGTGGAAGCTGAAATGCAGGGCCGGGAACCAGGCCTGGTTGCCGGTGTTGGAGTTGGCGGGGTCGGAGTAATAGAAGATGGCCACGAAGAACAGGATCGTCAGCATGACGGCCCCGAGCAGCGGGGCGAGCCCGATGAAGATGAAGTTCTTCATGCTCCTGAAGATGTGGCGGCGGTAGTAGAAGACGCAGGCGAAGCCCGTGAGGCCGTAGTAGAAGGCGATGCCGAAGCCCAGCGCCAGGATGGAGTTGGCGAGGACGTCGTTGGGGCTGATGAGGGTCAGGCCCACGTACCAGACGATCGCCACCGCCCCGAAGACCAAGGTCGAGAAGCCCGGGGACAGGAACCGCGGGTGGATGTCGGCGAAGCGCTTGGGGAAGGCCTTGTGCACCGCCATCGACAGCGACGAGCGTGCCGCAGGGAGGACGGTGGTCTGCGTCGACGCCGAGGCCGAGGTGAGCACGGCGATGATGAGCAGCTTGTCCCACGGCGACCCGAGCACGTCCTTCGCAAGGTGGCCGAGCACGTCGTCGCTGTGGTTGGTGAGGAACCCGGGTCCGTGGAACGCCTGGGCGGCGGTCGACACGATGACGTAGATGAGCAGCAGGACGATCGTGGCCAGCAGGGCGGCGCGGCCCGGTGTGCGCCGGGTGTCCCTGGCCTCCTCGTTCACGGTGACGGCGGTGTCCCATCCCCAGTAGATGAAGACGGCCAGGAGCATCCCGGCCGACAGCGCGCCCAGGGAGGGGATCTTGAACGGGTCGAACCACGCCCACGCGGGGTGGATGCTGTGGGCGATCCCGCCGCCGTACACCTTGGCCAGCGCGGCGACGGCGAACACCACGAGGATGACGATCTCGGCGCCGAGGAGGGCCACCTGGGTGCGGGCCGACAGCTCGATGCCGATGTAGCAGATGGCGGTCATGATGACGAGCCACGCCACGCCGACGAAGGTGACCCAGAACCCCGAGGAGTCGGCGGCGATCCCGTGGGCGCCGAAGAGCGAGAACGTGTACACGCCCGCCACCGATGCCAGGTTGGGCATCACCACGAGGTCGGTGACCAGGATGCCCCACCCCGCCATCCACCCCGTCTTGGGGCCGATGGCCCGCGTCACCCAGGTGAAGGTGGTCCCGCAGTCCGGGTCGGCGCGGTTCAGGTAGTAGTACGCCGCGGCGATGAACAGCATGGGCACGAAGGCCAGGAGCATGACCGCCGGGGACCGCACACCCACGTAGAAGGTCACGAAGCCGAGGGTGGCTGCCAGGCTGTAGGCGGGGGCTGTCGACGCCACCCCGATGACGAGGCTCGAGACCATCCCGAGGGCCCCGGTCTTGAGGCCCTTGCCGCCGGGCGGCTCCCCCAAGGGTGTTGCGCCGAGCTCTCCGGAGTCCGCGGTCGTGGTCGTCAACTACCACCCCTCTCCCGTGCCGTTCGGAGCATATTCGCAGAGCACGCCGACCGTGACAAGCGATTTCGTTGCATACTGGGGGGCCAATGGCAGTTTCCATTGCCCGTCCACATCAGCGCCAGTCCGGGCCCGTCGGGGACGAGGGCCGGATGGCGACGGCGGAGCACGGGGATCGTCCCGGTGCGGCGCGGACGGTGGAGGAAGGACCGGAGACCGTGAGCGATCACACCAACCCCGACAGGGAGCGGCTGAGCGCCCGGGCGCGCGAGCTGTTCGCATCCGAGCTCGCCACCCTGCTCGCCGCCACACCGAGCTCGCACCAGTTGTTCGACCGCGCCCGCCGGAGCATGCCGCTCGGTGTGGCGTCGTCGTTCCAGGCGGGCGATCCGTATCCCATCTACCTGTCGCGGGGCAAGGGCGCCGAGGTGTGGGACGTGGACGGCCGGGCCTATGTCGACTTCCACAACGGCTTCGGGTCGACTGCCGTGGGCCATGCCCACCCGGCGGTGGCGGCGGCCATCGAGCGCGCCGCCAACTCGGGAACGCATTTCGCCGTCACCACCGAAGCGACCGTGGTGTTGGCCGAGGAGTTGTGCCGGCGCTTCCGGCTCGAGCGCGTGCGCTTCACCAATTCAGGGACCGAGGCCACGATGGACGCCGTGCGCGTGGCGCGGGGCGTCACCGGCCGCGACGTCATCTGCAAGATCGAGGGCTCGTACCACGGACATCACGATGCCGTGATGTTCTCCGTGGCGCCGAGCCTCCATCTGATCGAGGCGACCGAACAGACCGGGGCGCAACCGCCGGCATCCAAGGGGATCCCGCTCGAGATGGCCAAGTGGACTCTCGTCGTCCCCTACAACGACCTCGGCGCGCTCGAGCGGCTCTTCGCGGAGCGCGGGGACGAGATCGCGTGCTTCATCCTCGAGCCGGTGATGATGAACATCGGCATCGTCCTGCCGGCACCCGGCTACCTGGAGGGCGTCCGGGAGCTGTGCACGCGCCACGGGGTCGTGCTCGTCTTCGACGAGGTCAAGTGCGGCGCCACCATCGCCGCCGGGGGCGCCATCGAGCGCTTCGGCGTCCAGCCCGACCTGGCCTGCTTCGCCAAGTCGATCACCGGCGGGGTGCCGGCCGGGGCCTTCGGGGGACGGGCCGACATCATGGACGAGATCGGCACCGGCATCGCCCAACAGGGGACGTTCAACGGAAACCCCCTGGTGGCTGCGGCGGGGCTGGCGGCGCTGACCGAGGTACTCACCCCCGACGCCTACGAGCATTTCGGGCGCATCGGGACTCGCCTGGCCGAGGGGTGCGCCAAGGCCGTCGCCGCCCACGACATCCCGGCACACGTGATCGACCTCGGCTGCAAGGGGTGCGTCTCCTATCGGCGCGAGCCGCTCGTCGACTACCGCAGCTTCCTCGAGACCGACGCCGACCTCTTCGACGCGTCCTGGGCGTGGCTCGTCAACCGCGGGATCTTCATGACGCCAGGCAACGAGGAGCAGTGGACGCTGTCGGTACAGCACGACGATCGTCACATCGACCGTTTCGTGGACGCCTTCCACGAATTCTGCGCCGCTGTCGCCGGATGACGACGTGCGGCACGGCCGGCGGGCAACGGGCTCAGCGTCCGAGGGCGTCGCGCGCCCGGTACCACCACCCCGCCGCGGCGAGCAGCCACGGCACGTGCGCCGGCCACGGCACCGGCGGCCACGCCCGGCCGGCGAAGGGCGGCAGGTCCCCGTCGCCGGCGAGCCACCGGCCCACGGCGCCACCGAAGTGGGTCGACAGCGCCACGCCGCTGCCGCAGTACCCCATGGCGTACACGACACCCGTGACGGGGTGACGGCCCACATGCGGGACCCGATCGGCGGTGAGCGCCACCTGGCCTCCCCAGGCGCGGTCGACGCGGACGCCGCCCAGCTGGGGGTGGATGCGCACCATGGCCGCGTACAGACGGTCGCGGGACTGTTCCACCGTCGTCGGGGAGAACGACGTCCGCCCGCCGAACAGGACCCGGCGGCCGTCGGGCGACAAGCGCCAGTAGTGCAGGAGATTCCTGGTGTCGAAGAACATCCGGCCGTGCGGGTCGACCGACGCCGCCAGGTCGGGCGCCACCGGCTCGGTGGCGATGATGAAGCTGCCGATGCCGAGCACCCGCCGGCCGAGCCACGGCACCAGCCGCCGGTCGGTGGCGCCGTTGGTGGCCACCACCACCTCGCCGGCGCGCAGCACATCACCGGAGGTGTGCACGACGTAACCCGCACCGCTCGGTTCGATGCGGGCGACGGCGGTGGCGCCGTGGAGGTCGGCGCCCGCAGCGGCGGCAGCCCGGGCGATGCCGGCAGCGAACTTGGCCGGGTGGAGCCCGGCACTGCGGTTCACGAGCAGGGCCCCGGCGAACCCGTCGGACCCGATCTCGGCCCCCAGCTGCGCCCTGGTGACGTAGCGGGCGTCCTCGCCGATCGACGCGTGGGCGTCCGCCACGGTGCGCAGGTGCTCGGCGGTGCGGGGATGGTGGGCCAACTCGAGATGGCCCGTCCGGCGCCAGTCGCAGTCGATACCGAGGTCCCGGCACAGCGACTCGACGCCCTCGAAGGCCGCCACGGTGTCGTCCCACAGGCGGCGGCCGTCCGGCAGGGCGAGCAACTCGGGCAGGGCCAGCTTGCCCCCGGGGTGGACCATGCCGCCGTTGCGGCTGCTCGCCCCGGCGGCGATGCCGTCACCGTCGAGGACGACGGCGTGGCGTCCTCGACGAGCGAGCTCCAGGGCCGCGGTCAGCCCCGTGGTGCCCCCGCCCACGATGACGACGTCCGCCTCGGCGGGCAGCGGCACCGACGTCGGGCGCGGGAGCTCGACCTCGTCCCACCAGTAGGGAGCCGACCGGTAGCCCGGCGTGCAGGGCGCGACCGGGGCCATCGGGCAAGGTTCGCACCGCCCGGCGGCGTCGACAACCCCGGAGCGCCACGGTGAGGCCCGAAGGGAAGGTGGTCCTCGACGACGTCGACAAGCGCATCATCGAGCAGCTCCAACAGGACGGGCGCAGGCCCTACACGCAGATGGCGCCGGCCGTCGGCCTGTCCGAGGCGGCGGTGCGCCAACGGGTCCAGCGCCTGATCGACGCGGGTGTCGTCCAGATCGTCGGCGTGACCGACCCCCGCATGATCGGGTTCGGGCGTCAGGCGATGATCGGGCTCACGGTGGAAGGCGACACCCGGAAGGTCGCCGACACCGTGGCGGCGATGGACGAGGTCGTCTACGTGGTGCTGACGGCCGGATCACTCGACGTGCTCGTGGAGGTCGTGGTGGAGGATGACGAGCACCTTCTCGAACTGCTCAACGACAAGATCCGCGCCATCGACGGCGTGCGGGACACCGAGACCTTCATGTACCTGCGCATCCACAAGCAGACGTACGCCTGGGGCGCGCCGTGAGCACGTCGCCCGACCGCCCGCACGTCGACCGGCACCAGGGCGCCCGGCTCCAGGACGTCCGGCTCCAGGACGTCCGGCTCCAGGACGAGGCCCGGCGTCACCTCTGGATGCATTTCACGCGGCTCGGGTCCTTCGAGGACGGCGAGCTACCCGTCTTCGTGCGGGGCTCGGGTGCACGGCTCACCGACAGCACCGGCCGCTCCTTTCTCGACGGCCTGTCCAGCCTCTTCGTGGTCCAGGCCGGGCACGGCCGCGCCGAGCTGGCCGAGGCGGGTCGGCGCCAGGCCCAGGAGCTCGCCTACTACCCCATCTGGTCGGCGGCCCACCCCTCGGCCGTCGAGCTGGCGACACGCCTGGCGGCACTTGCTCCCGGCGACCTCAACCGCGTCTTCTTCACGACGGGCGGCTCCGAGGCCGTCGAGTCGGCGTGGAAGCTGGCGCGGGCGTACTTCAAAGCGATCGGGCAGCCGGCGCGTACCAAGGTGATCGCCCGTGACCAGGCGTACCACGGCACGACCATGGGCGCGCTCGCCATCACCGGCCTGCAGGCACTGCGCACCCCGTTCGAGCCCCTCGTCCCGGGCGTGGTGCACGTCACCAACACCAACCGCTTCCGCTCGGCATTCGGCCCCGACGTCACCGTCGACGACGAACGCTTCGCGGCGGCCTGCGCAGGCGCCATCGAGGACGCCATCCTCGCCGAGGGCCCCGACACCGTGGCAGCGGTCTTCCTGGAGCCATTGCAGAACACAGGGGGATGCTTCGTCCCCCCGCCCGGCTACTTCACCCTGGTACGCGACATCTGCGACCGCCACGGCGTCCTGCTGGTCAGCGACGAGGTCATCTGCGGCTTCGGCCGCCTGGGCACGTGGTTCGGCGCCGAGCGCTACGGCTACCAGCCCGACATGGTCACCTTCGCCAAGGGCGTGACGTCGGGGTATGCGCCCCTCGCCGGAGTGCTCTGCCGCGACTTCCTGGCCGCGCCGTTCCTCGAAGGAGACGCCAGCTTCGCCCACGGGATCACGTTCGGCGGGCACCCGGTCTCGTGCGCCGTGGCGCTCGCCAACATCGACGTGCTCCAGGACGAGGGGATCATCGAGCACGTCGCCACCACCGGCCCCGCCCTGGGAGCAAGGCTGCAAGGCCTGCGCGACCTGCCGATCGTGGGGGACGTGCGCGGCGACGGCTTCTTCTGGGCCGTCGAGCTGGTGAAGGACCCCGACGACCCCAGCGTACGTTTCACTCCCGAGGAACGGACCACCCTCGTGCGGGGATATGTCGCCCCCCGGCTGTTCGCCGAAGGGCTGGTGTGCCGTGCCGACGACCGTGTCGACCCCGTCGTCCAGCTCGCGCCGGTCCTGGTGTGCGGCGACAGCGAGCTCGACGAGATCGAGGCGACGCTTCGCGCCGTCCTCACCGAGGCGGGCACCACGCTGTCACGCTCGTGACGGCGGCGGTGTCGGCACGCCGCCCTACCGTGGGTCAGTGCACTTCCTCGTGCACCGTCGTCGCGACCCCCTGGGAGTCGGTCGCCTGGCGGTCGTACGTGCGATCGCGGCTTCCGGCCGGACGGCGTGACGTGCCGTAGACGATCGCCGAGGCGACGAGGCCGACGGCCCCGAGGACCATGAGGATGACACCCACCGTGGAAAGCCTGAACCCGTGCCCTTGCGCCGTCACGGCCCAGTACATGACCGCACCGGCCGCCATCGCAATGATGCTGAAGACCATTCCGGTCAAACCCATTTCTGTGCCTCCATCTCAATACCCAGGCCATCAGCCGGGGAGAAGGAAGCGGGGCTCCGGGACCTTCGCGGTCAATGGTAGCGCGTCGTCTCTCTCTATCTGCAGCCATTGCTCTCATGGCGGGCCTTCGCCATCATCGATCTGCGCCTGGTTCATGCCTGAGCGTTTTCGAGACGTCCTCCGGGCTCGACGACGCGATGCAGCCGTAGGTCGCGCTCCCTGGACGATCTTTGGTGTTGTGCCGTTCTGCTCTATTCGTCGCGATCGTTAGCTGTCATTGTCGGAGTGTCCTGCCCCCCGACGGGCGCACGGGGGCCAACGCTCCTTTGGGGGCAGGGCATGACAAGTTCCTCACCCGAGGTTCTGTTGCAGGCAGTGATCTGGTTGGACCGCCAACCTCTCCCGGCTTGTGCCGATCCCTCGCTCTGCACCGCCCGAGTGTCTTGGAGGCTCCCGGGACTGCGCAGGCGGAGGCATGGAGGTGGAGCAGGTGCAATCACGTGCCAAGTACGTCAGCGCCACCGGTGGCGGGCTCAGTGCCGACGAGCGCGCCCCGCGGAGGTTCGCGTCGGGCCGGGTCTGCGGAGAACGTGACTGTGGCACCGAGTTGTCCGTCTACAACGACGGCTACTTCTGCTCACTGCACGCGCCGCGCGATATGCCACGCGTCCGGGCCCGGAAGGCGAACCGTCCTCCGGCGCCTTCGGCGGTTCAGCCGTGACCACCCGTCAGCTGTAGTCGACCTTCCCCGCGCCGGGCGTGCCGATGGCGAAGGCCAGTCCGCGCAGGGGCGCGTGCTCGCTGACGGGCCAGATGCTGTGGGTCGTGTCGGGCGGCGTGTACACGAGATCGCCGGCCTGCACGGCGCGCTCCTCGTCGGCGATCTTCATGATCCCGCGGCCAGAGATGATGTAGTAGAACTCGTGCGTCGGGTGGGAGTGCGCGTCGACCGCCCCACCACCCGCGATCTCCCACTCGCTCACGAGCTCGAGGAATCCCCCCTCGGTGGCAGCACGCATCTCCTGGGGTGGGACCAGCCACCAGACCGGGGTGGTGCCGTTGTGCTCGATCGTGGGGGCCATGTCCTCAATCGACCGGACGTCCATGCTCTGGATCTCCTACTTCGGCTGTCGGCGGCACAACGTAGTGGAGCGGGTCCCGGCGCGGCCGGTCACCGAAGCGGCAACCTTGCGATGCCGGCAGTCGACGACCCGGGCACGGCTCTCGCGGACGTCGTCGCGGTGGGGTCGGTCGTCGTGGTCGACGCGGTGGTGGTGGTCGCGCCGGTCGTGGTTGTCGGCGTCGGCGCACCGGTGGTCGTGGTGGAGTCGCCGAGCGACGAGCCGGCAGGGCCGCCGACCGCCGGTGCCGGTGCCGTGGTGGTGGTGCTCGAGGAGCGGGGAATGAACGTCGTCGTCGAACGGGGGGCCGCATGCGGGACGGCGGTCGTCGGCAGAGGAGTCGTCGGCGGAGGAGTCGTCGTCGCCAGGGCCGTGCCCGAGCCGGCCGGCGCCGTCGCCGGTTTCGGGCCCGGGTCCCCGGCCGGCGACGTCGTCGTGCGATGGTGCCCGGGCGATGTGGCCGGCGTGCCCCCGGAGACGGCGACGCCCAGCGTCACGCCCAGCGCCGTCATGGCGGCTGCGGCAGCGCCGGCGGTGACGGTGCGTCGCGACATGTGCAAAGCGTAGGCGGCACCGGCATGCCGGCGGTCGCATTCGGGCGGAATCGGAGCGGATGTCGGACCCGCCGGTACACTGCGGGCGTCCGGCGAGCCCGCCCGACGCGATCGTGCCGAGAACCGGCACCCCTTCGAGGAGACCCGTGGACCTCGCCGAGATCGAAGCCATCCGACAGCTCAAGTACGCGTACTTCCGCCTCCTCGACCTGAAGCGATTCTCCGAGCTCGGCGAGCTCCTCACCGAGGACGCCACCACGGGGTACCAGTCCGGCACCCTTCAGCACACCGGGCGGGCCGCCATCGTGGCCTTCCTCCAGGAGTCCCTCGGCGATCCGGGCATCGTGACGATGCACAACGGCCACCATCCCGAGATCTCGCTCACGAGCGCCACGACCGCCACGGGCCGGTGGTACCTGGAGGACCGCGTGATCGTCCCCGCGCACGACTTCGAGCTTCACGGCACCGCGCTGTACGAGGACCGGTACGCCAAGGACGGCGCGGCATGGAGGATCGCCCACACCGGCTACGACCGGATCTTCGAGGAGCACCGCCACTACTCGACCGGGGCCGTGCGCTCGATCCGGGCCGGCGGGACCACGACGGACTTCGCCCACGGGTAGCCGCCGCGACGAGCGCGATCCTGCGCCCAGGGCAGTCCGAGACAGGCCCCCCGCTCTGGGCTCACCCTGACCTCTGACCGCCCGAACGGCTCGTACAGGGCGGGGATGGAGTCCTCGGGGACGAAGGGGCGCCGTTGGCCACCGCCGGGGTCTACCCGCCCGCAGGGCCACGCGCCTGTCGCCGTCCGAGGCGCTGCGGACCATGTGACCGCGTCATCGCCGTCTGTTCGGCCCGGCAGCCGCGTCTGTTCGGCCGGTCGACGCCCTCCGTCGGCTCAGCCCGGCGGCGCCACCAACGCATTCGACCGGGCCACCGCGCCGAACCACGACGCGCTCGGCTTGGCGCGACGGGCGAACGTCTCGCGGTCGACGGCGTGCAGGCCGAACGTGGGCCGGTACCCGTGGCTCCACTCGAAGTTGTCGAGGAGACTCCATACGAAGTACCCACGCACGTCCACGCCGTCGTCGAGACAGCGCCGGACGCCGCGCAGCGCCTCGTCCAGATAGGCGATGCGTGCGGCGTCGTCGTCGGTGGCGATCCCGTTCTCCGTGACGACGACCGGCAGGCCGGTCACCGCCGCCGCCCGCCGGACACAGTGCTCCACCACCTGTGGCCAGTACTCGCACCCCATCTGGGTCGTGGGCACCGTGGGGTCGTCGGGGGCCTGGCCTTGTGGCCCGAAGTGCAGACGCGTGTAGCACTGCACGCCGACGAAATCGTCTCCCCCGGTGGCGCGCAGGAAGGAGTCCTCGAGGATCTCGCGCGCCGCGTCACGTACACCCTCGCCACCGGGCTCGGCCACCAACTCGTCCATGGACAGCGTGAGACCGACGGGAAAGTCACCGGGGCCCGACCGCAGCTCGTCGACGGCGAGGCGATGGGCCCGGACCATCGCCTCGTTCACCGCCAGGTGACGGGCGAGATCCCCCGTCACCCCCGGCGGGGAGGTCCCCGTGGTGTACCCCGCGACGCCCACGACGTTGGGCTCGTTGATCGTGCACGCCCACCCGACGAGGTCGCCCAGGGCGACGACGGCCCGCGCCACGAAACGGGCGAACGCGTCGGGTGCGTCAGCCGCTTCCCAGCCGCCGCGCGCGCTGAGCCATCTCGGGTTCGTGAAATGGTGGAACGTCACCACCGGGACGACGCCCCCGTCGCGACACGCCGCGCAGATCCGGCGGTACCGGTCCAGGGCGGCGACCGAGAACTCACCTTCGGCCGGCTCGATCCGGCTCCACTCGAGTGAGAACCGATAGGCGCCCAGGCCCATGGTCCGGACGAGCTCGACATCCTCGGACCAACGGTGCAGCGAGTCGCAGGCGTCCCCACTCGATTCCGCACATCCCGAGCCAGGTTCGTGCTCCCACGCCCACCAGTCGTTGTTGACGTTGCCCCCCTCGATCTGATGGGCAGCCGTCGCCGCTCCCCACAGGAAACCTCGGGGGAAGCTGATCGCCGGCGCCGCCGGGTCGGGACCGTCCACGACCGAACGGTATCTCTCGCCGGCACCGCTCGCCGGCACCGCCTCGGGCGGGCGGCACCAGACACTGCCGGGAACGCGGCCCTCCCCGCGAGCCGCCTATCTTGGGCCGCCGGAAGGGCCGATCGCCCGAGGGGGACCTCCGGGGTGGCGGGGCAGGAGGTGGAGATGGCCGGGTCGGGCCGTGGGCGCTGGGAACGATCGTGGCGGCGGTTCCGTCGAAGGCCCCGGCGCGTGCAGGTCGGCTCGGTGGTCGTCGCCGTGGCGGTCGTGGCGGCCGCCTCCTTCTTCGTCGGTTCGGGCTCGTCCGGCGGCTCTCCGGGCTCCACCACCGCACCGACCCCGGCAGGGGCGCCCGGCAGAGGCGCCGCCGACGGCGCCGGCGTCAGCGCCCACGCCATCAAGGTGGTCTTCCCCGTCTCCAACCTGCAGGCGCTGGCCTCCAACCTCGGCTTCGCCGGCGATATCGAGTACGGCGAGCAGGCCAAGGCGATCGACCTCTTCGTCAAGCAGATCAACGACGCCGGGGGAATACACGGCCGGAAGATCGACCCGGTGATCGTCCACTTCGACCCGACGAACGAGGTGGTCATGCGGGCCATGTGCAAGGACTGGACCGAAGGGGGCTCCCCGGCCTTCGCCGTGCTCGACGGGGTGGGCACCTGGTCGGGCGACAACCAGCTGTGCATCACCCAGGAGGGCCATACGCCCTTGCTCAGCCAGTGGACGACGGTGACGGATTGGACGCGCCAGGGCGCGCCCTACCTGTGGTGGACGGGCCCCGACGATGCCGCCATCCTGAAGGCCACGGTGCAGTGGGGTGTGGCCGCCGGGCTGCTCGGGAACGCCACCAAGGTCGCCGTGGTCGTCGGTGACCGGGCGAGCGACCAACTGGCGCTGAACCAGTACCTGCTGCCCGACCTGCAACAGGTGGGCGTGACGCCGATCGTCAAGACGATCCCCGCCAACCCGTCAGACATCGCCGGCACCGATGCCCAGGCGCCCTTCGTCGTGCAGCAGTTGAAATCGGACGGCGTCACCTCGGTGATCCCGCTCATACCGTTCAACGTCTTCTTCCCTGTCCTCGCGGCCGAGACGACGCAGCAGTACTTCCCGAGGCTCCTGTTGTCGGACTACGAGAACTCCATCCAAGCGGCGCTGGGGCTCATCCCCCTCCCCTACGAAAAGGCGCTCGACGGGCAGGAGGGCGTCACGACGGAGACGCTCGGGGGGATCGACGACACCCGCCCGGAGGCGGACGGTGGCTACGACACCGGCGTGCGGAGTTGCTTCGCGACGTGGCACAAGGCCTATCCGCAGGTCCCGGAGGGAAACCAGAACTTCTACATCGAGGAACAGGGGCCGGTGCAGGCCTGGTGCCAGGAGATCCGCCTGTTCGCAGCGGCGGCGACCGCGGCCGGCCCGCACCTCGATCGGCGGACGTTCGACGCCGCCATGGCCACGATCTCCGACTTCCCGGGAGGCTTTTCCCCGACTCTGACCTACGGCCCGGACAAGTTCTCGGGCCCCACCGAGTACCGGGTGGTCAGGCTCCACACCAATGCACCGGTGTCGAGCCAGTGCAAGATGCCGCTCGACCACACTCCCCAGACGGTGTGCTGGGTCGTCGTGAACGACTGGCAACCACTCCCCGGGTCGTGACGCCCGACGACACGGGGTCGGCCCCGATCGCGACGGGGCCTCGGCCCATGCCCGCGATGCCGGGCCACAGGGACACGCCCGCGGCGCCCTGGTGGCAGACCGACGTCCTGTACCAGGTCTATCCCCGCTCGTTCGCCGACTCGGACGCGGACGGCACGGGCGACCTGCGCGGCATCATCGACCGGCTCGACCACCTCGTGTGGTTGGGGGTGGGCGGGATCTGGCTGAGCCCGATCACGGTCTCGCCCAACGCCGACTGGGGTTACGACGTCGCCGACTACTGCGCCGTGCTGCCCGAGCTCGGGACACTGGACACGTTCGACCTCCTCGTCACCGAAGCGGCCCGTCGAGGTGTGCGCGTCCTGATGGACCTGGTGCCCAACCACACGAGCGATGACCACCCGTGGTTCGTCGACTCCCGCTCCTCGAGGACGTCGCCGCGACGCGGGTGGTATGTCTGGGCGGACCCCAAGCCCGACGGGACGCCGCCGAACAACTGGGTGAGCAGCTTCGGGGGCCCGGCCTGGACGCTCGACGCCGTCACCGGTCAGTACTACCTGCACAACCACCTGTCCGAGCAGCCGGACCTCAACTGGTGGAACGACGACGTCCGTTCTGCTTTCGACGACGTCCTGCGGTTCTGGTTGGACCGGGGGGTCGCCGGGTTCCGCATCGACGTTTGCAACATCATCGTCAAGGACGCCCTGCTCCGGGACAACCCACCCGCCACCGAGGACGACGACTTCGAGGCTCAGCTCTTCGGACAGCGACCCGTCTACAGTGCGAACCGCCCGGAGGTCCACGACGTCCTGCGGCGGTGGCGCCGGCTGGCCGAGTCGTACGACCCCCCGCGGGTCCTCGTCGGGGAGACGCCGGTGGAGGTCGAGGTGATGGCCGACTACTACGGCGACGGCCACGACGAACTGCACCTGGCGTTCAACTTCCCGTTCATCACCGCACCGCTCCAGGCCGACGCCATGCGACAGATCGTCGAGCGCACGGAGGAGCGCCTGCCACCGGGTGCGTGGCCGGCGTGGACGGGGTCGAACCACGATATGTCGCGGTTGGCGTCGCGCTGGGCGGACGGCGATCCCCGCAAGGTCAGGGTGGCCCTCGTCGTGTTGCTGTGCCTGCGCGGCACGCCTGTCCTGTACCAGGGCGACGAGATCGGCCTGGGCGACGTCCCGGTGGCCCGGGACGACCTGCGCGACCCTCTGGGCGTCCGGTACTGGCCGGCCTACGCCGGGCGCGACGCCATGCGGACGCCCATGCCGTGGCGCAACATGCCCGGCGGTGGCTTCACCGAGCCGGGCACACGCCCGTGGCTGCCGCTGGGGGACGTCGCCGGGTGCAACGTGGAGGACCAGCGAGCAGACCCCGGGTCCGTGCTCACGCTGGCCCGGGACCTGATCGCCCTGCGCCGGCAGTCCGGTGCCCTGCAGACGGGTCGCTACGAAACGATCGAGGCGCCCGACGGCGTGTGGGCGTGGCGCCGGGGCGACGGCGTCGTCGTGGTGCTCAACCTCTCCGACGACGACGCCACCGTCGACGCGGTCCACGGCCGCGTGCGCATCGGCACGGACCGAGACCGCGACGGGCGGCCGGTCCGGGGCAAGCTCCGACTGCTGGGCTGGGAAGGGGTCGTCATCGAGACGGCACAGCCCGGTCGGCTTCGCCCCCGCACCACACCGACCGGCACCGGTGGCGTCGGGGCGCCCGGGCCGCCGGAGCAGGTCGGCGCGGGTCGAGTGGAACGAGGGGTACCCGTGCCCGCCACACCGGGCCGGGCCGTGTCGGCGGCGCCCCTCAGGGGACGAGGACGACCTTCCCCGTAACGGTCCGATCGAGCAGCGAGGCCATCACCGCGGCCGCTTCGCCGAGCGGCCGTTCGACCGCCTCGACCGGGTGCAGACGGCCGTCGTCGACCATCTCGATGAGCTCGTCGAGCATCGCCCGGTTGTCGTCGGGGTGGCTCATGGCCCACGAGCCCCAGTCGACGCCGACCACGGTGCGGTTGTTCAGCAGGACGTGGTTGAGCGGGACCGAGGCGATCGGGCCGGAGGCGAACCCGATGACGCAGAACCGCCCGAACGTCCGGGTGGCGCGCAGGGCGGGCTCGCTGTGGTGCCCCCCGACCGGGTCCACGACCACGTCGGCACCGCCGCCGGTGAGTTCGCGGACGCGCGACTTCAGGTCCTCGTGCTCGTACGCCACGGTCGCCTCGGCGCCCATCTGCCGGGCAGCGTCGAGCTTGTCCTCGGTCGACGCCGCCGCCACGACGTGGGCGCCGAGGCTCACGGCGACGTCGACGGTGGCCAGACCGATGCCGCCGCCTGCGCCCAAGACGAGCACCCACTCACCTTCGCTGACGGTCACCCGTCGCGTCAGCGTGAACCATGCCGTGCTGTAGCTCTGGATGAACGCCGCCGCCTGGCCGAAGCTGAGCGCCTGGGGCATCGAGTCGAGGGACCGGGCGGGCACCACCACCTGCTCCGCGAAGGCGCCGAAGCCGATCATGGCCATGACGCGCTCCCCCACCGACACGCGTGTCACGCCCTCGCCGACGGCGCGCACGATACCCGCGACCTCCCCGCCGGGGACGAACGGCACGGCCGGCTTCAACTGGTACCGCCCCTGGCAGATCAAACCGTCGACGTAGTTCACCCCGGCGGCCCGCACGTCCACGACGACCTGGCCCGGCCCGGGGGCCACCTCGTCGCGCTCCTCGACGACGACGTTGTCGAGGGAGCCCAGTTCCCTGCACACCACGACGCGCACGACCGGACACTAGAACACCGGTGCGCGCCACGACACCGTGCGCCCCACGACACCGTGCGCCCCACGACACCGTGCGCACCACGACACCGTGCGCACCACCGTCAGGGGCCCTCCGCCCGGCGGAGACTCCTTGCATTTACAGTGCAACCTTCCTAGCATCCACCCATGGCGTCGGAGAGCGGGCCCACGGTGGCGACGGCGGCGAAGCCGGCGAGCGGTTCGGACGGGGCGGCAGAGGCGGCGGACGGCCGACTGGCCCGGGGCGAGCGCACCCGGCGCGCCCTGGCCGAGGCCCTGATCGGTCTGCTCGAAGAGGGCGACGCCCGGCCCACGGCTCGGCGCATCGCGGCGCGCGCCGGGGTGTCGCTGCGCCTCGTCTACCACCACTTCGAGGACGTGGAGTCCATCCTGCGCGCCGCGGTGGCGATCCAGGAACAGCGCCACTGGCGCCACATCCGGCCCGTCGAGCCCGCCCTCCCCCTGGCCGAGCGGGTCGCCGGCGTCGTCCGTCAGCGCACCGGCGTGTTCCAAGCCGTGGCGCCGGTACGCCGGGCGGCCGAAGCCATGGCGGACAGCTCCCCCACCATCGCCGGGGAGCTGGCCCGCGCCCGCTCCCGGCTGCGCGCCCAGCTCCGCGCCACGTTCGCGCCCGAGCTCGATCGCGGCACGACGCCGTCGGCCGCGTCGCGCCTCGACGTGCTGGAGGTTGCGACCTCGTGGGAGACATGGGAGCAGCTCCAGCGCATGGGTCGGGGGGCGGCCGCCTGCCGGCGGACGATGGAACTGCTCGCCACGGCCGCCGTCGGCGGACCGACCGGTACCGGAGGTAGGACATGAAGGTACTGCGCACACCCGACGAACGGTTCGAGGGCCTGCCGGGCTACGGATTCGCCCCGCACTACGTCGAGGTGGCGTCGGGCGACGGACAGGGCCGGCTGCGCGTGCACTACGTCGACGAGGGCCCCTCCGCCGGCGCGGAGACGATCCTCCTGCTCCACGGCGAGCCGTCGTGGAGCTACCTCTACCGCAGGATGGTGGCGCCGCTCACGGGTGCCGGCTTCCGCGTGATCGCGCCGGACCTGGTGGGCTTCGGCCGCTCCGACAAGCCGGCCAGCCGCACCGACTACACCTACGCGCGGCATGTCGAGTGGATGCGCGCCGCGCTGTTCGACGAGGTGGGGCTGACGGGGTTGACGCTCGTGGGCCAGGACTGGGGCGGCCTCATCGGCCTGCGGCTCGTCGCCGAGCATCCCGACCGCTTCCGCCGGGTGGTGGCGGCCAACACCGGCCTGCCCACGGGCGACACGGACATGGGCGAGGCCTTCATGGCCTGGCAGAAGTTCTCCCAGGAGGTGCCGGAGCTCCCCGTGGGCCGCATCGTGCGCGGCGGGTGCGTCACCGACGTGGCGCCCGCGGTGGTCGCCGCCTACGACGCCCCGTTCCCCGACGAGTCGTTCAAGGAGGGGGCCCGCCAGTTCCCCGTGCTCGTGCCCACCCGTCCCGACGACCCCGCCGCCGAGGCCAACCGCCGCGCCTGGGAGGTGCTGCGCCGGTTCGACAAGCCCTTCCTGTGCGCGTTCAGCGATCGCGACCCCATCACCCACGGCGCCGATCGGCTGTTCCTCGACCAGGTCCCCGGGGCCGCCGGGAGGGACCACACCACCATCGCCGGCGGGGGCCACTTCCTCCAGGAGGACAAGGGGGAGGACCTCGCCCGCACCGTCGTCGCCTTCGTCGCGGCGACCACGGCCTGACCCGCACCGTCCGACCGCCGCACCGTCCGACCGCCGCACCGTCCGACCGCCTCACCGTCCGACCGAACGGAGCACCATGGGCCGCAAGATCCTCTTCGTCACCACCGACCAGCAGCGCTACGACGCGCTCGGGTGCACGGGCAACACCATCGCCCGCACCCCGGTCGTCGACGCGTTGGCAGCGGCCGGCGTCGTCTACCACCGCGCCCACAACCAGAACACGGTGTGCACGCCGGCGCGCTCGACCATGATCACCGGCCAGTACGTGCGCACCCACGGCGTGGTCTCCAACGGGATCCCCCTTCCCACCGACGCGCCCTCGGTGGCGGCGCACCTGCACGACACCGTGGGCTACCGCACGGCCCTGATCGGCAAGGCCCACTTCCAGCCGGCGTTCGACCCCGACGGCAAGTGGACGGAGAACTGCCTGGCCGGCGACCGCTCGACCGGGCCCTACCGCGGCTTCGACCACGTCGAGCTGGCCATGCACGGCTACCTGCGGCGCTGGCACTACGACAAATGGCTCGAGGCGAACGGCGCCGAGTGGCTCGACGCCTACTACCCCCTCATCAACTTCGCCAGCATGGGCCTCAACGACGAGGGCGGCGGCGACACCGACGCGCCGGAGGTGAAGCACAACCCGATGCCGCGCGGCATGTACCACACCGACTGGGTCGCCAACCGGGCCATCGCCTGGCTCGACTCGCTGCCGGCGGACGAGGACTGGTTCTGCTGGATGAGCTTCCCCGACCCCCACCACCCGTGGGACCCCCCGGTCGACGAGGTGCGCCGCCGCATCGACTGGCGCCAGCTCGACCTGCCCCCGGGGCACCCGGGCTCGATCGACAAGGCGGTCGAGATCCTGGCCCAGAAGCCCCATCACTGGCTCGACTGGTACGAGGGGCGGTTCCAGAACATGGAGGGCGGGCCCATGCGCTTCGTGCCCGGCACCATGTCGCACGACCAGGTGCGCGAGGTGAGCGCCCTCATCCACGTGGAGAACGAGCTGATCGACGAGGCCCTGGGCCGCGTGATGGCTCGCATCGAGGAGCGCGGCTGGGGGCCCGACACCGACGTCGTGTTCACCACCGACCACGGCGAGCTCCAGGGAGACTTCGGGCTGCTGTTCAAGGGCCCGTACCACGTCGACGCGCTGATGCGCGTGCCCCTGGTGTGGCGCCCGGCCCCGAGCGCGGGCGTCACCCCTGCCGAGGTGCACGAGCCCGTGGGCCACGTCGACCTCGTCCCGACCTTCTGCGACATCGCGGGGGCGGCGGTGCCCGACTGGGCGCAGGGCCGGATGCTGCCGGTGGCGCCGGGCTCGGACCGCCACTGGGCCATCACCGAGTGGGACAGCCAGTTCGCCCATATCGGCATGCACCTGCGGTCGATCTACCGCGACGGTTGGCTGTGCACCGCGTACGAGCCCGGCCCCCTCTACCAGGGGACCGAGGGCGAGCTCTACGACATGGCGGAGGACCCCATGCAGTGGCGCAACCTGTGGGACGACCCCGCCTATCGGGCCCGGCGCGACGAGCTGGTCACCGATCTCTACGACAACCTGCCCGAGCAGCGCCAGCCGCCGCTCGCCGTGGAGGCCCCGGTCTGACCGGGGTCGTCGCGCCGGTCAGGGCGCGGGGGCGGGAACCGTCTCGTTGTAGCGCTGCAGCACGGGGCCGTCGACCCCCCAGGCGATCCGGGTGATCGACGCCGTCGCCAGGTAGAGCCGCCATGCCACGGCGTCCCCGGTACCGAGGGCCCACGCCACGGCCGCCTTGATGGGCGACACGTGGCTCACGACGACGACGTCGGTGTCGGCCCGCGCCCCCGCACCGGGGCGGGCGAACAGCTCGTCGCACGCGTCGCGTACACGAACGCCCACCTCGGCCAGCGACTCGCCGCCGGGCGGCCGGTACCCGGGGTCGCCGCGCCAGCGCGCCCAGACCTCGGCCGGGACGGACCCGAGCGCCTGTCCCTCGAACTCGCCGTAGTCCACCTCGACCCAGCGCTCGTCGACTTCGGCGGGCACGTCGAGTCCCAGCGCGCCGGCGGTGTCGACGGCCCGTCCCAGGGGGCTCGTCACCAGCCTGCCGACGGCGCCGACGGCGCCCCCGAGGGCAGCGGCCTGCGCCCGGCCGCGGTCGGTCAGCGGAGAGTCGGTCCGGCCGAGCAGGAGGCCGGCGGCGTTCCCCGCCGCTTCGCCATGACGCACGAGGACCAGCACGGCGACCTCAGCGGACCAGGATGCGGCCGCACTGATCGCACGTGACGACGGCGTCGGGCGGTGCCCGGCGGATGCGATCGATCTCCATGGCGGGGAGCGCCAGGTGACAGCCGCCGCACGAGCCGCCCACCAGCCGGGCCGCCCCCGTGCCGCCGAGCCGGGTGCGCAGCTGCTCGTAGCGGGCGAGGAGGTCGTCGCCTACGCCCGCCGCCGTCGTGGCGCGCACCTGCGCCTCCCCGGCGATCTCCTCGTCGAGCGCGGCCTCTGCGACGCCGATGGCGGCCCGGAGACGGCCGGCGTCGTCCTCGAGCGCGCCGCGCGCCACGTCGCCCTCCTGGAGCTCGCCGTCGAACGGCTCGAGCGCCTCCATGATCTCGAGCTCCCGGTCCTCGAGCTCGGCGATATGGCGCGCCAGGTGCTTGACCTCCTCGCTCATGGCCTGCAACTCGCGGGCCGCGGCCACTTGGCCCCCGTACAGGCGCTTCTCGAGGGCCTCCCGGCGGGTGCGCGACGCCTCGATCTGCTGTTCCAGGGCGGCCTGCTTGGCACCGAGCCCGTCACGGTGCACGCGCACCTCCTTGGTGCGCGCCTCCAGGGCACCGAGCTTGGCGTCCACCTCGGACAGCGCGGTTCGCTCGGGCAGGGCGGCGCGCCGGTGACGGAGCTGGTCGAGGACCGTGTCGTGGTGCTGGACCTCGAGTAGTCGCTGGAGTGGAGTCGCCGGCGCGGCGGCCTCGTCAGCCGCCTCGGGGTTGCCGTCCGCCGTCGTCATACGCCGCCCGTCGTCGTCATCTGCCGCCTGTCTCCTCGTGTCGACCCGTGTCGACTGTTGCGTGGTCGTCGCTCACCATTCTGCCGGGAACGGGGGTGGTCCCGACCGCGCCGGCGCCGGAAGGCGAGCGGCCGTCGTCACCGGGACCCCGGTGCGGCTCCCCCACGGCGGCGTCCCGGGGGCGCAACTCGGGTTGGCGCCGTGCGGCACGCAGCGCGCCCGCCAGGGCCTCGTCCGCCACCCCGGCCGCCTCGTCCCATGCGAACCACCGGGCCTCCGGGCTCTCGCCGGGCGGCGGCGCAGGGTCCCGGTCCGGTGCGAGCAGGAGGTAACGCAGGTCGAAGTGGGTGTGGCCCTTGGCGGCCCGGTGCACGTCCACGTGGATGAGCCGCGGGCCGCCGGCGGGGTGGGCCAGCACCAGGCCCGTCTCCTCCTGCGACTCGCGCAGGGCGGCCTCCCAGGGCGCCTCGCCGACGTCTATGTGACCGCCGGGCTGCAGCCACCGGTGCAACCGCTTGTGCATGTGCAGGACCGTCCCCCTGGGACCCACGACCACGGCCGAGCCGGTCAGGTGCTCTGGGGCGGCATGCTCGTCGAAAGGCCGCTCAAGGATCCCGAGGGCGGCCGCCACCTGCCCGATCGCCTCGGCCTCCCGCTCGTCGGCGGGCCGATGCGCGTCGACCGTGGCCCGGACCGCGTCGACGAGGTCCGGGGTGGAGCCGCAGCCATCGACCGGCCGCCCGGCGCCTCGCGACACGTCCCATCCCTAGCACACGCCGCCAGCGGCGGCCGGTGGTGGCTCACCCGGCACGGCCGGCCGGTTGGTGGTACGGACCAGGAAGTGACCAAGGTGACTACACCTCGGGCCGACGAGGCCGCATGATGAGACGGTGAGGCAAAGCATCCGGCTCGGCCGGGTCGCCGGCGTCCCCGTCGGCGTGCATTGGAGCGTGGCCGTGATCTTCGGCCTCGTGACCTGGCAGCTGGCGACCATCGTCTTCCCCGACGCGTACGGCACCGGCGACCGCCCCGAGTACTGGGGCGCCGCGGTGGCGGCCGCCGTGCTGTTCTTCCTGTCCCTCCTGGCGCACGAGGCCTCCCATGCCCTGGTGGCCCGCCGCAACGGCGTGGGCGTGCAGTCGATCACGTTGTGGCTCTTCGGCGGCGTTGCACAGCTCGACGGCGAGGCCCGCACGCCCGGCGCGGACTTCAGGATCGCCATCGTCGGGCCCGGCACGAGCGTGGTGCTGGCCGGGGTGTTCGCGTCGGCGCAGCTGCTGCTGGAACGGGCGGGGGCGCACGGCCTGGTCGTCGACGTGGCCACGTGGCTGTGGGAGATCAACCTCCTCCTGGCGGTGTTCAACCTGATCCCGGCGGCACCCCTCGACGGGGGGCGCGTCCTGCGCGCCGGCATCTGGCGCGTCTCGCACGACCACACCCGGGCCTCGGTCCTCGCCGCGCGTGCGGGGCTCGGCTTCGGCATCGTGCTCATGGGCCTGGGAATCGTGGAGTTCGCCATGGGCGCGGCGGTCGGGCTGTGGCCGGCCTTCCTCGGGTGGTTCCTGTTCATGGCGGCGCGGGCCGAGGAGACCGCCGCCAAGGAGCGCGGCGGCATCGAGGGCGCGTCGGTCGGGTCGGTCATGATCCCCCACCCGCCGGTCGTCCCCGCCGGCACGACGGTCGCCGAGCTCGTCGCCGTCCACCTGCCGTGGTGGCACGGCACCGCCGCCGCCGTGGTGGGGCCGACCGGTTGGCTCGCCGGCGTGGTGACGCTCGCGCAGGTCAATGCCGTGGCGCCCGACCGGAGGACCACGACGACCGTGGGCGACATCGCCGTGCCGATCGGGGCGGCGCCCGTGGGCCGGCCCGACGAGCCCATGCCCGACCTCCTCGGTCGCATGTACGCGTCGGGCGGCCGGCCGGCGGTGGTGCTCGACCCCGACAACCGGTTGGCGGGCATCGTCACCCTGGACGACGTGGTCCGCGCCGGCCGTCGTCAGCACCAGGGCGCGGGCCGGGTCTGAGCGCCGGCTCAGGTGCGGGCGCGCCGGGCTCAGGTAACGTCGGCCGATGGCCCGGCCCGAGTCCGACGCCGTCGCCCGTGCCCGACGACCTCGCCGCCTCGCTGCGGCGCGGTGCGTGGCGATGGCGGCGACGACGGTGGGAGGACCGGACGGCCGTGACTGACGGAGGCGAGCTGGCGGGCGCCGTCGCCGAGGCCCGACAGCGGCTGCTCGGGTTCGTACAGGCGTGCTCCGAGGAGCAGTGGGCCTCGGCCCCACTCGCCGGCGATGACGACCCTCGCACCGTGGCGGTCGTCGTCGACCACGTGGCCGACGCCTACGAATACCTGGCCGGGTGGATCGACGCGCTGGCACGGGGCGAGACGCCCGAGGTAAACCGCGACGTCGTCGACGACCTCAACGCACGCCACGCCGCCGCGGTGACGGCCCCGACACGTGATGCCGTGACGGCACACCTCGCCCGCAGCGGTGACGCCATCGTGGCGCTCATCTCGTCCCTGGCGCCGGAGCAGGTCGCCGGGGACCGCGGACGGGTCCTCCGATTCGCCGAGATCGCCGCCCGGCACGCCGACAGTCACCGCGCCGAGCTCGAAGCGGCCCTCGGGCTGTCGTCGTAACCGGCGTCGGGGCCCCTGCCGGCGCGGGGGCCTCCGACCCGGCCCGGGCCGCGGCGTCGTCGTCGACGCGCACGCGTGGAGGCCAGGACGACGAGGTACACGGTGGCGGCTACGGCGATCACGCAGAAGCTCGGTGGAAGATCCGGGAGCTCGTAGCTCGCCACGAGCCCGACCCACATGTCGGCCACCGCCAGTGCGCCCGACAGGGCGAGGGCGCCGAACGGTCGCGTGGTGAGGAGCAGCGCCGTGCCGGCCGGCGCGGCCAGGAGCCCGAGCAGCAGCAGCGAGCCGACCGCCTGCGTGGCCTCGGCCGCGCAGGCGCCCACGAGCGCCAGGAAACCGAGGCCGAGGGCCACCACCGGCACGCGGCGCGCCTCGGCCACAGCAGGGTCGATACTGGCGAAGAACAGGGGCCTGGCGATGACGACCACCGCCGCGACCACCGCCGCCGCGACCACCGCCGCCACGATCGTCTGGCCGGCGCCCAGGCCGAAGATCGAGCCGAAGAGGACGCTCACCCCGGCGGTGCCGTTCCCCGTACTGCGCGACGTGGTGAAGATGGACAGGAACAGGACGCCCAGGCCCAGGATCCAGGCGAACACGCTCCCCACCACCACGTCGTCGGCCTGGCCGCGGGGGCCGAGCGTCCCCATCAGGATCCCGACGCCGATGGTGGCGACGAACAACCCGAGGCGCAGGTCGACGCCGAACGCCAGCGCTGCCAGGGCGCCCGTGAACGCAACGTGGCTCAAGGCGTCGCCGGTGAAGACCTGGCTGCGCAGCACGACGAAGTAGCCCACCAGGCCCGCGGCGGCGGCGATCGACGTCCCTGCCACGAAGGCGTTGCGCATGAACGGCTGGGTGAACAGGCCCTCGAGACCGAGACCCTGCAGGTGGGCCAGGACGTGCAGGACGACGCCGCTCACGCCGCGGTCACCTCCGGGCGCCCCCGCCACCGCCGCCGGGTCCCGGCCGCCAACCCGGCTGCCACGTACGCACCGAACGCCAGCGTGGTCACCCAGAACCCGATCGGGTACGGCGAGTAGAACGCGATGACGAGCCCGAGCCACGTGACCGACAGGGCGATGGCGACGGCGACGGCGACACCGAGCAGCGGGCGGGGGGTGAGCCGCTGTGCGGTGGCGGCCGGCATCACGAGCAGGGCGAAGACCAGGAGGGAGCCGGTGATCTGGCTGGCCTCGGCGGCGGCCAGGCCGAGGAGGACGAGGAAGGCCACCGAGAGCGGGCCCACCCGGACGCCGCGGGCCCGGGCCACGTCGGGGTCGATCGAGGCGAACAACAGGGGGCGGCCGAGGACGGCCATGGCGCCGAGGGCGACGGCCGCCACCGCCAGCAGCGTGACGACCTGGGTGCCGGTGATCCCGAGGAAGCTCCCGAACAACAGCGCGTTGATGCCGTTGAGGTTGCCGCCGTAGAGGCTGACGAAGAGGAAGCCGAACGCGAGCAACAGGGTCTGCACGGTCCCGGTGACGGCGTTCTCCTCACTGAAGGCACGGCCGCGCGTATGCGGGACCACAGAGATCAACAGCGCGGCGAGGACGCAGAACCCGAAGTACCCGAGCAGGGCGCTGACGCCCACCAGAGTGGCCCCGGCCGCACCGGGGAAGCCGACGAGCGCGAGCGTGTGCCCGGCGAAGCTCTGGCGACGCAGGACCATGAACCACCCCATGACACCCGCCATCACCGCCACCACGGTGCCGGCCCGCAGGGCATTGACCATGAACGCGTAGTCGAGGACGTGGCGCACGTCGCCCACCACGTCCCAGCTGAGCCCCGGTCCGGCGTCAGTGAGGACCATGGGCCCCTCCGTGGCGATCGGCGTGGTACGCGGGCGCCTCGGGCTGGCCCACCACCACCAGGCGACCGTCGGCGGTGGTGAGCACCTCGACCGACGTCCGGTAGAGGCGGCTCAGGGTGTCGCCGGTGATCACCTCGGCCGGGGTGCCGGCGGCCACACCGCCCTCGGCGATGTACACGACGCGGTCGAGGTACGGCAGGATCGGGTTGACGTCGTGGGCGACGATGACGACGCTCACCCCGGCGCGGCGGCAGATGGAGCTGACGAGGGCGGCGACCGAGCCCTGGTTGGGGAGGTCGAGGCTGTCGAGGGGCTCGTCGAGGAGCAGCAGCTCGGGGCGGCGTACCAGTGCCTGGGCGATGAGCAGGCGCTGCTGCTCTCCACCCGAGATCTCGCCGATGGGCCGGGAGGCGAATGCCGAGGCACCCACCAGGTCGACGACGTCGCGCACGCGTGCCTCGTCGTCGCGCCTGCGGCGCCGGGCTCCGGGCGTCAGGGGCAGTGGGAAGCCGAACCGGTCACCGTTCAGCCCGAGCCGCACGAGATCGAACCCCCGCACGCGCAGCGACGGCTCGAAGCTGCGGCGCTGCGGCAGGTAGCCGATGCGGTCGTTGTGCTCGCCCGGGCGGCCGTCGAGCACCGTGACCGTCCCACCCGACGGAGGCACCAATCCGAGGACGACCTTCACGAGTGTCGACTTCCCCGCCCCGTTGGGCCCGAGGACGGCGACGAGCTCTCCCGCCTCCACGGCCAGGTCGACCCCCGACCACAGGGTCCGGCCGCCGATGCGGACCGACGCGCCTCGCAGGCGCAGGACCTCCCTGGCCGAGCCGCCCGGGGTGTGCACGTGGGATCCCCTCCTGATCGTCGCCGGGCGTCGGGCCCGGGGGCCGTCCCCCAGCCGCCCGGCACCCGGCGGGGCCGGCGGGGCCGGCGCCGACGGTAATACGATAGTGATTCTCACTACAAGATACGATGGGCCGGGCCGGGGCGGGCCGGGCCGGCCCGGGCCGGGGCGGGGAGGGGCGCTGGGCCCGTGCGCCGGGCCTGGCCCACGGCCAGGTTCCGGGTCGCGGACACCGCGGCCGGGGCGGGCGGGTGGCGTCGGACCGGCAGCGGCGGACCGGACGGACACGGGCTGACCGGACCAGGCGATTTCGCGGGAGGGGGCGAGGGGGCGACCGTGGCCCGATGGCATAGTGAGCGGATGGCACAGCGGGGGGCGCCCGATGAGCAAGCCCTCGGTGGCGCGCCACGCGACACGCGTCAGCGCCGCGCCGTGCTCGCCGCCCTCGGCGAGATGGGGAGCTTCCGCAGCGCCCAGATGATCCACAGCTCGATCCTCCGCGGCGGCCAGCGGATCGGGCTCGCCACCGTCTACCGGACGCTCAGGCTGCTCAACGACGCCGGGGAGGTCGACGTCGTACGCGACGACGCCGGCGAACAGCTCTTCCGGCGGTGCGAGGCGTCACAGCACCACCACCATCTGGTGTGCGTGTCGTGCGGGACGGCGGTCGAGGTCGAGTCGGCGCCGATGGAACGCTGGGCCGAAGCGGTCGGCCGAGAGCATGGGTTCTCGGAGGTCCGTCATTCCGTCGAGGTGTTCGGGACCTGCCCCCGCTGTGCCCGCCTCGCCGGCGGCCAGGCCGGCTGAGGGCCCGCACCCCTGGCTGTCAGGCACCCGACCCGGGCCCGGCAGACTCCTCGGCGGTCCCCGCCGAGCGATGTTCGGACCACTGCCGCCAGGCCTGGTACCCACCGACGAGGTCAGCGGCCCGCGTGAAGCCCACGTCGGCCAGCGATTCGGCCGCCAGGCTCGAGGCGTAACCCGCCGAGCACACGACGACGACCGGCTGATCGTGCGCACGCACCTGCGCGATCCGGTGCGCCCCGGTCGGGTCGAGCTGCCACTCGAGCACGTTGCGCTCGATCACGACGGCACCGGGCAGCGCGCCTTCCTCATGGCGCTGCGCAGCCGGGCGGATGTCGACCACGAGGGCGCCCTCTGCCGCGACGGCCTCGAGCTCGTCGGGCTCCACCCGGCCGATCCGCCGTGGAGCGCAGCCATGCACGCTGAGCGCCGTGCGGGACCTCGGTTCACCACTCGTGGACGTGGTGGGCGTCGAAGGCGATCGACGAGCCCGGCGCGAGCAGCCTCGCGCGCATCTGCAGCCCCGCCCGCCGGACCCGGGGGTGGGCGCGGTCCCCGCGAGCTCGCCGCTCGCCACGGCCATGGCCATGGCCACGGCCAACGACTCGGTCGGACCGGGCGGTCGGGGCGGTCGGGGCGGACGGGGCGGCACGGTCGCGTCGAGGGGAGGACTCGCCTCGAGGCGCCGAGAGGTGTCGGCCCGGCGACCTGAAGGGGGGGCCACCAGGTCGCCGGACGACAACACCCTCACACGGAAAGCCCCCCGGGTTGGCGCAGAGACCGCGACCAACACCCGTTCCCGCCCAATCCGTATGACGTATTGGTACAACTCCTCCCTTGCCCTTCCTCGAAGGGTGGTCGAAGTTGCCGGTACTCGGACTTCCCGTCGGTCGGCCACGGTGACCAGACCATGACCGACGACGTCACTCTGATGGCTCCCGCCTGGGGATAACAAGAGGAAGACGTTGGGGATTCATCCCAACGGGGAAAAGTTTCGTCCCAACCGGACGAGAGGCCCCCCGGGCGGCCATGGCCGGGATCAGGCGACGCGGGCCACCCACACGCCGGATGTCGTCTCGCGCCACACCACCTCCGCCGCCATCGTGGCGACCGCCTCCTTGGCCTCGTGCAACGACGGCCAACTCGCACCGGATCCCCGGCCGACGACCGCACACGTCTTGTCGGCCCGCTCGACGATCACAGCCACCACTTGCTTCTGGGCCGGAGCGCCCGGCTCCTTCCTGTGCACCCGCCGCGTGGGGCGGCTCGCCGCCACCGTTCCAGCTGATCGTGATCCCATGTCGCATTTCTCGGGCGACACGGTGCCGGACTTGACTCTCATCACTCTCAGTGGGCACGTCCGACCACGAGGCGTCGACACCAGGCACATCCGCTGCTTGCGTTCGGCACCGCTCTCAGCGCACGGTGGCCTCGGCGACGGTTTGCCATGCCGTCAGCTCCGGCACCGACGCCGGCGGTGACCCCCCCGGGTCAGTGTGTCCAGCGCCACGGCGCCCGACGGGCGCGCGACGGTGAAGGGCGCGACGTCACCCGGGTTGAACGTGGTGCGAGGTCACCGCGGTGGCCGCGGTACCGGCTCAGTCCACGAGCCCGACCGCGTGCCCCTCCACGCCGCCTTCACCGTGAGCAGCAGATCCTTCTCGTCCGGCAAGAACTCGCTAGACGTCGCCGAGAGCGGCACGGCCGTGGCGAGCCGTTCGTAGGCGCGTCCGGAGACGCCGATGACGCGTTTCACGTGACGACGGCCTGATCGTCACATGCCGTTCACCTCCCGCGAGTTCGGGCGGGCCGTCCACAGGCGGCGTACAACCTGTGAGGTATCGGCGAGTCCACGACGTCAGGCGATCCCGCTACGACGTCCCGATGGAGGCGGCGATGCCGGCGGCGAACCGCATCTCCCCCGACGAGTAGCCCGGGCACACGTTACGACCCCACGGTCGCGGGCAGAAGTGGAGCCCATCGGAATTCCGCACGGCGATCCGACCGGACTCGCAGCCCTTCCTCGTACCCTCGTCGCCCATGCACGGGAGCGTCCAGGTGAATTTCCCGCCGACCGTGACGGCCAGTGCCGGTGCCCTCGCCACGCTCGCTCCGGGGAACTTCGCCGACTCGACGTCGGCGATCGCGACAAGGTCGTCCGAGACCGCGGTGAATAGGGCAGTCGGGGGAGGGGCGATGAACATCATGCGGACGCCACTGCCCGTGACGGTGCGGAAGAAGGCATCCAGGTCGTAGGTGTACTTGTCGACCCACGCCGGCGTCGTGTCGATGTAGTGCCCACCGGTGGCAGGATCGATCATGCAGCGCGTCCACGACGCTCCGGCGGACTCGAGCCCGACCAGCGTGGGACGGAAACGCGCAATATCCCGCTGCAACTGCGGGAGCCAGTCGCAGGGGGCTGTCGCCGGAACCGCTCGCACCACGACCCGCCACCCGACGTCCTTCCTGATGTCCTTCATGAGCGCCTTGGTCGTCTCCCAGAGCAGCGAGTCGCCGTACAGGACCGCCGTCTTGGGCTTGTGGGGAGCCGCCATCGCGACCGGGGCTGCTGCTGTCAACAGCAGGACGACCGCACACGTGGCCAGCGTCACACGCCTCCCGGCCATCGAACCTCCTGCGTGACCATTCGCACGGAGTGACAGGCGAGTGGTCGAACCGACCGCTCTCCGTCCGACAACGAGCGTCGCACCTGCCAGCCGCGGTCCATAGGGACCATGGGCGCTTCTCCGAAAGGACGAAAGTCCTACCGATCGGGGCGCGGGGCGGACGATGCAGGCCATGGGCTCCGACACGCCGCGACCGGGGGCTCCGGTCGGTCTACCGCCCGCGTGGGGCGGAGCACCGGGGCGCGACGAGGCGCAGCGCGCCCGTCAGCGCAGCGGGGCCCGTCGTCCGGTCGTCTGCGGTCGGCCCGTGACCACCGCCCCACCCGTGCCGGGCCCCTCCTGCGGTGGATCGCCCGATCCGGCGGCGGCGGGCCGGTCGGTGTCGGGACTACCTGGGGTGGTGGTGCCCACGCCCTCGGCGTGCCGGGGCGACGCCCGAGCAGAAGCGGCTGGGATCATGGCCGTAATGGCTCGACGCCCACGGCGACTGGATCACCGCCCGGGCGAACGTGAGGCACGGCGACGACCCCGACCGCAGCGACCGCAGGATCCGACCGTAGGACGGGTTCGACAGCAGCGTCGTGGCCGTGGCTGCGAGACCGACCGCGAGGCTCGGAAAGATCGGGATCCCCGTGTCCGCACCGCCCGACGTGAACTGGTGCGGGTAGGAGCCCGATCCCAGTGAGGTGTTGAGGGGGTTGTCGGCCCACATGCCCCCCTCGTTGGCGATCCACCGCCCCAACAGGCCGACGTTGTCGGCGGTCGCGGGGATGGCATCCCGCGCGCCGGACTTCTGGTTGATGGCGGCGATCAGTTGTGCGGCCACGGGCCCATACCCGCTCGGTGACGGCGCGGCGACCGGTGACCGGATGGCGCGCGGTGTCGGCGCGGCAACCGGCGCCGGAGTGGGGGCGACCGTCGCAGGCGCGGCCGGAGGTTGCGGGACGGTCGACGGCGCAGCCGGCGCGGTGGTCGTCGCCGGAGCCGAGCTCGGGACGACGGGCGCCTGGGCCGAGCCGACTGATTGCGTCGGCGGCGCGGTCGACCCGACAGCCGCCGTGCCCGGCGCCTCGAGGGCGGGGCTCGGCCCCGTGGTGGCGTGTGTCGTCGGTGTCGGTGTCACCGCGGCGGCCTTCGAGGGGGCTGCGGGGGCGGCGGCCGCCGACACCACGAGCCACGACCCGAGGACGAGTGCGCCCACGGCGGCCACCGTCACCGGCGTCGACCAGCGACGACTCTGGTTGCTTCCCCCCATGCACGGCCCCTTTGACGAGATCCTACTCACGGACCCCGCGACTCCGCCACGGCTATGTTCGCTGGACATGAAGGTCGTCCCGTCGACGGCGCGGGGACGGGCGTTCGCCGTCGTCGGGGTGGTGATCGTGCTGTTCGCGGCGGCGACGGCGCGATTGTTCGTCTGGCCGCCGACGGACCGCGCGGCGCGCGTCGACGCCGTCGTGGCTCTCGGCGGGGACCCCGGGCAACACCGCGCCCACGCGGCGCTCGCGCTGGCCACGTCGGGGTTCGCGCCCGTCGCGGTGATCTCGCTCGGCGGCACGCGTCCGGTGCCCTGCCCGCGCACCTCCGCTCGGCACGTGCAGGTGATCTGCTTCCGCGCCGACCCGTTGGACACCCGGGGTGAGGCGGAGTACGTGGCGGACCTGGCGGCGCGGCGCCATTGGACCCGGCTCATCGTGGTCTCCGAACGGAGTCAGGCCACGCGCGCCCGGATGCTCTTCGAACGGTGCACGACCGCCCACCTCCTTATGGTCCCCGTCAACGACCCGACTTCACACCTTCCCTACGACGTCGCCTACGAGTGGGGGGCACTCGCCAAGGCCCTCGTCGTCCGTCGGTCCTGCTGAGCCGGCCCCTGTCCCACCGGTCCACGTGGGCCATCCTCCGTTCGAGCGATCCGTGGTCGCTTTTGCTACTCTGCGCGCGTTCGGTGCCGGAACCGACCTCCGGCCCGAGCACGCCAGCCCGCCAGCCCGCCAGCCCGCCAGCACGCCAGCAAGGAGCACGACAGGTGACCGAGTCCATCCCCACCCGCCCTGACACCTCGGACATGGCCGCGGTGCACAAGGTCTTCAGGTTTTCCCTGGCGTCGGCCCCCGACTTCGTCGGCAGCGCCGCCGGTGACGACGAGCGCCGCGCCCTCATCGTCAACTACTACGTCAACCTTCTCTCTTTCCTGGAGGTGCACCACGACGGCGAAGAGCGGCTGGTGTTCCCCTTGCTCGCCGAGCGGGCGGGCGACCAGCGGGCACTGGTCGAGGCAGCCGCCGGCCAGCACGCCGACGTGCTCGGACTCATCGGAGCGGTCAGGGAGAGCATCGGCTCGTGGGAGCGCGGCGGGGATGCCCGGGCGCAGGACGTGGTGGGCTCGCTGCGGGCGCTCGACGACGTGCTGTCTCCTCACCTCGACCAGGAGGAGGCGGAGATCGTCCCCCTGGCCGCGCAGCACCTCACCGCCGAGGAGTGGGGCATGTTGCCCGGGCATGCCATGGGCAACTTTGCGGGCGACAAGATCTGGCTGGTCCTGGGCCTGATCCGGGAGAACCTCACGCAGGAGCAGCGCGACCTGATGCTCACCCACATGCCGCCGCCCGCCCGCCAGATGTGGGAGACCATGGGCGAGGCATCGTTCAACGACCTCATCACGCAGGTGCGACGACCCAACTGACGCCGGCGCCCCACCCCACCTGCAGCACGGCCTCCAGCGCCTGGAGGCCGTCGAGCAGGGCCGCGGCGCCCTGTGCGTGGAGCAGCGAGTATGCCGGAGGGACCATGCGGTCGGTGAGCTCCTCGGCGGCGTCGAGCTTGACGCGCTCGTCGTCGGTGACAACCGGCGTGTCCTCGGGGCCCCATCCCAACATGCCCATGTCACCGGGACGGCGCAGGAAGTGGGCGGTACACGCATCGAGCCCCGATGCCCGCACGGCGACGCGGTGGGCGCTTCCCCGGAACTCGCGTAGCACCGTGATGAGCTGCATCGCCCGCGCCGGCGGGTCCTCCAGGCGCTCCGCCCGGATCCCCGAGGACAGGGCGAGGCCGACGGGGTCTGCCGCGTCGTTGACGGCGCCGGCCGCGACACAGAACGCCTCGAGCCCGGGGGCGTCGGCGAACCTCGCCCGGCCGAACTGGGCGGAGCATGCCATGTCGGCGCGTCCCGCCTCGCGCGGCGCCACGACCTCGCGACCGGCATTCCACAACTGCTCGACGAGCGCAGGATTGAAGTACCCGAACGCGCTGGCGACGACCGAGGGCTCCACGTCACGTATTCCGGCCCGACGCACGCGGCGGCGTCCGTGCGGGCTCATCCGACGCGGCGCAGGGTGTTGTGGTCGGTATGCGCGAAGGGCTCCGCGAGCTCCTTCATCCGGAGCATCGTGGTCTCGTCGTAGGCCCACGAGTCGGCCCCCACGGTGATGGTGACCTCGTAGCTCAGGGTCGTGGCGTTTTCGGCCAGGTACGAACTCTCGCCGATGGCGAACCGGGCGTCGCCTCGGGCCGCCTTCATGGTGAACGAGGTGGCGTCCGGGGCGGCGGTCCCGCCGGCGAGCACCGTGATGCCCCGCGGCACGACGAATCCCCGGAGCACCTCCCCGCTCGCCTCGTCCCAGAGCCAGTAGCCCACCTCGGTGTGGAACGGGTTCTCCTGGTCGCCACGCCACATGGCGGTCTTGTAGTCGAGGCCGTACAGATGCTGGACGCCGTTGTCGACCGGACCGAATGGCTTCATGGTGCACTTCTCGAGATACGGCGTGCCGAGCACCTTGTCGGCGAGATGGGAGAACGCCGTGTCGAGGCCGCCCGCACCCTCCCACTCTCCGGCCAGCCCCCCGAGGGGGCCCCACTCACTGCTCATCACTCGCTCCCGATCCGCCGTGCAGCCCGGTGTCGCCAGGATAACGACCGCCCGCGGCCCTGTATTCCCCGGTGGAGACCCACATCGCCGCCGGCCTACGGCCGTCACCTCCTGACGGCGGCGGTGGAGCCTCCGCCGAACGGGGACGCTCCGGGGCTCAGGCGGCTCAGGCGGCTTGACGATGCGGCGACCGGGGGCGGCGGCGCGACGCCATGGCTGCGCCCAGTCGGTCGTGCGCCGCACACCTCGAGCCGTGGTTGTACACCGAGAGCCTGGTCGAGCACCCCTCGTGCTCACACACCCGGTCACGCGGGAACGCCTTCACCCGGTGGGCGTCGCCGCCGACGATCTGCCCACCGATCGCCTCGTCGTCACTTCGCTGCATCGGCGTGTGCACCCTCATGGGAGCAACCTACGCCCGGCCGTCCCGGGTGCCCAGAGACCAAGGTCCCGAAAGGCCGACGGGACGACCGTGGCCGTACAGCCCGGGCACGGGCGGGATGGCACGGTGGGACGGCCCGGGCTCCGAGAGGCTCACGTACGGGCCGAGACGGCACGGTCGGCAACGGCCGCCGTCACGGCCACCAGGCGGTCGGGCGACACCGGCGCGTGGCGCCACTCGACCAGAACCGGGTCGGCCGCCCGATGCAGCCGGGGCCGGGATGCTCACCGCTCCCCAACGGCGCGACAACGTCCGCAGCGTCCCAACCGTCTCCACGAGCGGTCGCATGCCGGCACGACGCTCGCGCCGCGAGATTTGTCCACCGGTTGGGCGTCCTCCGAGCGTGGCCGTCGGCCCGTCACCACAACACTGGCACGATCCGGGGTCTTGTGGTGGGGTGCCGTCGTATGATGACGGTACGGCTCTGAGAGGTCGTGGCCATGGCACAGGCGTTTCAGATTGTGAGCGTCACTCGGACCCTGACGAACTGGGGCCACCGGCACATCACGGCCATCGGCACGGCGCCGAAACCCGGGTTCGTCGATGCCTGGTCCGTCGCTTCGGTCCTGAAGGCCCTCGCCGCCGGCGAGCTCTTCTACACGGTCACCAATCTCGGTGAGCCCGCCTTTGCTCGTCCCCATCGGTGCTGGTGCGGGTTCGAGACCATCAGGACGACGGCGAGCGACGCCATCACCGACGGCATGGAGAACCTGCCGATCCCCGACCCGGAGGGTGAGAACGCCACCTCAGCCGCCTCGTGAGCCGCCCCGCGTCCGTAACCCCGTGAGCCGCCCCGAGACGCGGTGCTCGGGCTCCAGGAACGTTCCCCGCCCCTGCTGCTCCCGCCACGCCGGAAGGGCGCCAAGGACTCCCTCCTCAGCAGGGACTCCTGCACACTCCCGATGGCGCGAAGATCTCGGGGAGACCGATGACTCGAGTGCCCCGCGGCCGTCGAACCTGGTGAATGATCCACCGGACCGAAGGAGGAGCCATGCCCGTCCGTGACCGTGCCCCCATCGGATCGCCGTGCTGGGTCGATCTGTGGACGTCCGACGTCGAGGGAAGCCGCACGTTCTACAGCGAGCTCTTCGGCTGGGAGGCCCAGGAGCCGAGCGAGGAGTTCGGCGGTTACTTCATGTTCACCCGCAACGGCGCCCCGACGGCCGGAGGCATGGGCGACATGGGTGACATGCGGGCTGACAACACCTGGAAGATCTACCTGGACACCGACGACATCGCCAAGACGCTCCAGGCGGCCGAGGCGGAGGGCGCCCAGGTGGTCTCGCCGGCCATGCCGGTCGCCGACCTCGGCATCCAGGCGATCCTGATCGACCCGACGGGCGCCCACCACGGCGCCTGGCAAGCCGGCACCTTCCCGGGTTTCACCGTCCTCAACGAGCACGGCGCGCCGAGCTGGTTCGAGTTGCACACCAGGGACTACGCCGGCGCCCTCTCCTTCTACCGCTCGGTGTACCACTGGGACACCGATACCGTCGGCGACAGCGACGAGTTCCGGTACTCCACCATGCGCGACCCCGGCGGCGAGGGCGAGCTGGCGGGGATCATGGATGCAGCCGGCTTCCTCCCCGAGGGTGTACCCGCCCACTGGTCGGTCTACTGGGAGGTCGGCGACACCGACGCCGCCGTGGCCAAGGTCAAGGCGCTCGGGGGCTCGGTCGTCATGGACGCCGAGGACACTCCCTACGGCCGCCTGGCCGTCGTGACGGACCCGGCGGGCGCCCAGTTCAAGCTGCGCACACCGAACGCGTAGGCGAGGCGGACCCTCGGTCCCCCTCCTCCCGTGAGGAACGCTGCTCCCCGATCTGCAGGCCGGGGGGCATCCCCCCTCGGCCGCAGTCGGGTGCGGCGAGCCCCGCCGGAGGGCATTCGCAGGGAGACAGCCTGATCCTGCTGAGGATTCCCCGGGGAATGGCGGGGACGCCTTGGGCAGACACCGACGACGGGCGGGTGACCCTCCGGCGTCTCAGGGCCGCGTGCAACGGTGCGACGGTGCGACGGTGCGACGGTGCGACGGTGCCGAACCCTATCGTTTCGTCACGCCCGACAGAAGACCCTGGTTCCCTTCGGCCTGCAGCGCGCGGCACGGCTCGCCGCGCAGGGAGCCACACGCGGGCAGGGTCGCCGTGTTCTTCACGCCGTTCACCCGGTTGACCACCAGCGTCGACGCCGCCACCCCGCCGAGGCCGACGGTCGCCGACTGACCGCTGTCGAGCGTGTCGAACTCCCACGACGGCCGGTCGCCGCCGGGCGCCGAGATCACGATGCGCAGCTCGGTCCCGACCCGGAACGTGTGCGCGATCGGGTCGACCGGGATCTTGACGAGCTTGTACGCGCTCGGCACCAGCGTGCCGGCGTCACTCGCCAGGTACGACGGATCGGTGAACAGTGGCGGCTTCGAGGCGGCGAGATCGACCTGATTCGAGCTGCGCAGGAACCCGGAGGTGACGTACTCCTCCTGGGATGCGGACGGCCGGGCCTCGGTGACGGTGACCTGGTAGTCCTCGACCGGCGTGGCCGACTTGACCCACAGATCCACGGTGGCGGGGCCCACGAAGGTCGTGGTCTTGGTGAACGGCGTGGTCTGGAACGCCAGGCCGTCGACCGCGGGCACCGTCGTCCAGTCCCATGGGGGAGCAGCGGCCCACGCGTTGCCCGAAGGCAGGTCGGTGAGCGGACGCACCGTGGGGTCGAGGACGAGCGACGAGCTCCCCGACGTCTTGAGGACCTTGATGCCCAGTGACCCACCGCTGCCGAAGTAGTAGGTGAGGGCCTTGCCCTTCGGCGGCCACGCCTTGAATCCGGCCGAGTAGGTCGACTGGGGGTCGCCGGCGCCGACCGACCCGGCGCCGCTGTCGAACAGGACCTCCACCCGCGGGGTCTTCTTGGCGAACTGCGCCTGGGCTTTGGCCAGCGTCTTGGCCTTGGTGAACCGGAGGGCCGGCAGCGGCGCCTGGGCCGTCGTGCCCGACGCAAAACTCGTGAAGTCGTCGAGGACCGTCTGTGCCAAGAAGCCGGGGGCGGTGGGCACCTTGCGGGCCACGTAGATGTCGAGGAACTCGAGCCAGCGGCTGATGATCTGCGGATCGGTCGAGTCGATGTGACCGCCGTTGACCATGTTGGCGAACACCGGCGTCGAGGCAGGCAGGGCGTCGAGCAGCGCCGGCCACTGCGGGCCGGTCTGCTCGTCCTGGAGCGCGCCCGACACGAAGACCGGCACGGTGATGTGGGCGGCCCACGTACTCATGGACCGACGGTCGAACAGCGACGGGTCCCGGCCGGGGCCGGTGCCGGGTGCCACCATCTGCGGCCCGACCAGACCCGCGAGGTCCTGGGACTGGTTGTGGAGCGCCTGGTTGGCGAGGCAGGTCGAGGACGAGCCGCCGCTGGCCGTCAGCTCGGCGTCGATCTCGTAGTAGGTCCACGGCTGGCCGACGCCCGAGACCGGCGTCGACGCCAACGGGGCGAGCTGCCCACCGACGAGGGTGGCGGCCGGCTTGGCGTCGTTGATCCGCTGCGCGATCCAGCTCGCCGCGAAGCCCTCGTTGTAGATGCCGCCCGGGTAGCCGGTCGAGAAGAGATCGTCGGTCGGGCTCATGGGGGCGATGGCGGCCAGGTCCGGTGGGTCGGTGCCCGCGGACGGGAGCTGCGACAGGCCCGAGTAGCTGATGCCCACCATGCCGACCTTGTGGTTGGCCACCCAGTTCTGATGGGCGACGATCTCGACGGCGTCATAGGCGTCGTAGTCGGACGGGTACCCGAAGAGGTCGTACGCGCCGCCCGAGCAGCCGGTCCCCCGCATCTGCAGGCTCACGGTGGCGAAGCCGGACACGCGGGCCACGACCCCGCCGACTTCCGTCGACGAGTCGGGCAGGAGGTTCGGGTCACCGCACCCGGTGCACGTGGTGCCGGTGGCCTGGGCCAGAAGGTAGGGGATCGGGTCGGTGGGCCCGGCGGTGCCGTACCCCGAGTACTCGATCACGGTGGGGCACGGCGCACTGGCGGTGCAGGTCGTGCCGTAGGGATAGCGGACGGTGGCGGCGAGCTGGATCCCGTCGCGCATGGTGATGTAGTTGAGGCCCTGGTGCATCGACTGAGCCGTGTACAGCGCGGAGCCGGTCCCCGGGTTGTCCCCGGGGGCGAGCACCGAGAAGATCGCGGTCTCGTTGCCCGAGGTGGTGTCGTCCCACGCATAGCCCGTCCCGGGGGCCAGGTCCCGGATGACCAGGGAGCCGAGCGAGTCGGCGGTGCCCGGGTTGGCCGCATTGGAGACCGTGACGCCGTTCTGCAACAGGGTGATGGCGTCGCCGGGTGCGGCCCCGGTCAACCACGCCTCGTCGACCGAGCCGTTGCCCTGGAGCCCCCCTGCGCCCGAGGCGCCGGCGGCCGACACCCCGGCCACCAGGGCCGATCCCAGACCCAGGCAGATGACCAGCAGACCGACCACCCACGACGCGTATCCACGACGGCTCCGCATGGTTCCCCTCGCCTCCCCTGATGTCGGCACCCGGCCGCAGCGCCGCATACCCCGCTAGCGGTAGATCATGCCACCGCGAGGCCCTCGGCGCCGCTGGACCGGGCAAGCCACGGGTGCGCGCCCGACAGGGCAGGGAGAAGGGGCCCACCGGTGACGAGCCGATTATGAGGATTCGTCGGGAGCTCCGCAGCTGAGTGGTCCACCGCACGGGCATGACCGTGGGTCGCCGAAATGCGTCTGTCCGGTCGTGCCAGCGGTTCGCGGGCGCTGAGGAGTGGATCCTCAAGGGGCCTAGATCTGCCCGGCGCGCATCTTCAGCAGGTCGGCCGAACTGGCGCCGTCCACGGCGATCACTTGCCCCGACACGAAGCGGGCGACCGGACTGCACAGAAAGAGCGCCAGGTAGGCAATGTCCGAGCCGTGGCCGTGCATGCCGAGCGGGCTCGGAGGACGATCCTGCCCTGATGGAACTGCCTCGGCGAAGCGACGGACACCCTCCGTGGCACTAATCGAACCAGGCGCGATCGCGTTGACCCGTATTCCGTATGGACCCCATTCGACGGCGCACGTTCGAGTGAGTGAGTCGACCCCCGCTTTCGCGGCGGCGACGTGCGACTGGTAGACGACACCCCTCTGCTCGAAGGGAGCGCTGATGTTGATGATGCTCCCCCCGTGGTCCCGCAACCACGCGTCGAAGGCCGCCCGGGTCACGTTGTAGGTCCCGAGCAGGTCGATGTCGACCACTGCTTTGAAGCCGTTTGGCGAGATCTTCGACATTGGCGCGGGGAAGTTGCCCGCGGCATCGTTGACCACGATGTCGAGCCGGCCGTGGTCGGCTACGACCTGGTCGACTACCGCCTGCACCGCCCGCGCGTCTCGGACGTCGCAGACGCCGAACGTGGCGTCGACACCCTCCGCCCGGAGCTCGGCGACGGCACCTTCGAGGTTCTCGCGCGTACGGCTGGCCATGGTGATGCGGGCACCATGGGCACCGAGGACCCGGCAGATCTCTCTGCCGATCCCGGTGGCACCCCCGGTCACAAACGCCACCTGACCTTCCAGCACGTCAGACGCGAAGCAACTTGGCACCGCGGCGACGACGGAGTTGCGCACACCATCCTCTGAGTTACCTGTATTCATCTCTTCCTCACACATTGCATCGTCGATGACTGGACGCCTACGTTGCCGATCGATCGCAGTTCACGCCAAGGGGCGGTGGGAGACGCCGCCTCTCAGGGCAGGATTCCCATCGGCCGAGGTTTACGGGGTACCGCATTGCGACCTTCGGCGAGCTCGAGGCCGGCGATGAGGGCATTGCGGAGCTCGCGAGGATCGATGACGTCGTCGTAGGCGAGTCGTGAGCCAGCAGTCACTGATGCCTGGGCCTGCCCTGCGGCCAGACGCGCCCGCTCCTCGGGATCCTCGATGGCGCTGGCTTCCGACGAGGCCGGGAAAGCACCGAGCGTGATCGAAGGGAAGGCCAAGGTGATCGTTTGGCCGTCAAAGGGGTTCATGGCCATGATCGAGGAGCCGAACCCGAAAGCTTTGCGGATCGTGACGTGCAGTTTCGGTACCTGCAGCCGGTGCTGCACGGCAAACATCCTCGCGGCGTGACGAAGGATGCCCTGCCGCTCGGCATTGGTGCCGGCCAGCACGCCCGGATTGTCGGCCAAGAAGATGCACGGCAGTCCAAACGCACCGGCCACGTCGAGGAAGTGGGCGGCCTTGTCGGCGGCGTCGCTGTCGACCGTGCCGGCCAACACGCTCGGGTCGTTTGCCACAATGGCAACACTGCGCCCGCCGACATGAGCGAGGGCCGTCACGATCGAGCGACCGAAGTTGGGTTGTACGTCGAGCAGCTCGCCGTTGTCGACCAGAAGTTCGAGCACGGGCCTCATGGGATACGGGCGGCGGGAGTCCGGTGGGACCAATTCGAGGATGTCGACCTGGCGTTGGCCGATATCCGGACCATCACGCGACGGTGGTTGTTCCCAGGCGTTGAGGGGAAAGTGGGCGAGGTAACGGCGAGCGAGACCGATTGCCTCGACGTCGCCGGGTACCACGTTGTGCACCACACCCCCGGTATCGACTGCTACCTGGGGGCCGCCGAGCGCCTCCTTGCTGACGTCCTCCCCTGTTGCCGACTTCACGAGCGGGGGTCCGGCGGCGAAGATCGACGCTGTTGCGGTCATGGCCACAAAGTCGCACAAGGGGGCGGTCAGCGCCCCGTGACCGGCCGAGGCGCCCAGCACCAGGCACACCATTGGTACTCTTCCCGACAATTCAGCGAAGCCCATGAGGTCACCCGGTCGGCGACCGGCCGCCGAGTCGGTGACCCGGTGGCCGGCACCTTCGAGCATCATCACCAGCGGCACTTGCTCCTGTAGGGCGAGTTGGCACAAGCGGTAGCGCTTGTCCGACGCGCCGGAGCCGATCGAACCGCCGAGCACGGTCACGTCCTCGGCGCCGGCCAGCGCCGGGCGCCCGTTGACCCGGCCGAATCCAGCCACCAGGGCATCGCCGGGAATCGGGGGCTCGTGGGTGGTGCCGACCAGATTGCCGATCTCGAAGAGGGTGCCGGTGTCGAACAGCGCGGCCAGACGCTCGCGAGCATTGAGCCGATCACGCTGCCGCTGGCGGTCCAGACGGGCCTCGCCCCCCATGGCACGAGCTTGGGCCTTGCGACGCGCAATCTCCTCGAGCGCCGGACCCCACCCATTGAGCTGTTCGTCCATCACCATCCCTTCGGCACGCTCGCGACGAGGACTATATGCGCCACCTCGCGTTTCTTGTACGTTGCCCATCGATCGGCGTTGGCTGTCACCGTCACGGGTGACGGGGGTGAGCGTCCTGGCCTCGGCCGGACCGATCCATAATCACGGTCCAGCGGGAGAACGCTCGCCCCGGCCCGCAGGGCCTCCTCCGGCACACCGCCCATCACCGGAGGTACCGCGCACCTGTCAGATGCTCGCGCAAGCCAACACTCGCGCCTTGTCGAGGGTCGCGTTGTCCTCACCCATCGGATTGGACTGGGGCGAGTGCTGGTGCAGAATCTGCAGGTCCAGCTGATTCGGCCACCAGTCCTGGTTCGACCTGGGCCGAGTCGGCTTGGGAGCCGGGGCGGGGACTACCGGGTTCTCGCTTTCGTTGCCGCTGTCAGACACGTGGGGCCCTTTCGACCCCGAACGCGACGTTCAGGCCGATGCGTGCTGCTGGCAGACGGGTCGAAGGTCCCTGGTCTGGCCGACGGCCTTGGAGGACACTGAGGGTGTAGACGTGATTGTGGACGGGGAGGTTGTCATGTCCACCTCAGCACGCGAATGCTCAAACGCGCCGATCGACTTTCACGAGTTGGTCGGAGCTCATGGACATCACCTCTTCGCCGTTTTCGATGATCCCGACGCCGGAGAAGAGGCTGTCGAGGCGCTCCGTTTCGAGGGCTTCGATGATGGTAAGGACATCTGGGTCTTCTGTGGCGAAGAGGGTTCAAAGCGGCTCGATCGCAGTGGGTGGGCGCACGGGTTCTGGGGCAGGATCTTTCGCATGACCCAGTTCGCGATGAGCAGTGACTTCGAGTATCTGCGATGCCTTGACGAGGCACTTCACCGCGGACATGTCGTTATTGCAGTCCGGGTGAAGGATGAAGGTGTCGCAGACGAAGTGGCCCGGCTTCTGCGCATGCATGCTGCACACTCAATCGCCTACTGCTCACACTGGGATTTCGTGCCAGTGGTCGCTGCTTGATTGCACTCTTGGTACGAATGCATTCCAAGTGAAGTAGGTCTGTGCCTTTGCACGGCTCACCCGAATGGTGCGCGCGTCGGCTCTTGCGCTGCCTCTGGCCGGCAGCGGCACACGAACCTGCACGATGCCGTCCTTGTAGGCCCCATGTTTCCCGTGCTACGGGCGATCGATGCCAGGACGGCGATCAGGTGACGTTGGACCCTAGCCAGCGCACCGGGCCTGCTCGTACGCTTGCGGCGATCCTCCCCGCAGAGGGATCGGAGGGTGCGTGATGAGTTGTTGCTGTGATCATGGTCATGGTCCGTGGTGCCACTCGGGTCATGGACACGGCCCAGGTGGTGGCTACGGCCAGGGATACGGGTACGGGTACGGACCGCCCCCATGGGCAATGCGCGGCCCTGCAGGCAGGCGCCGACGGGGTCGCGTGCGAGACCTCGAGGAGTCTCTCGAGGACCTCGAAGAGGAGGTCGCCCGAATCCGCCAGGAGCTCGAGGAAGCACGAGCGGAAGAGGCCGCCCGCGAAACCTGAGCATGTCCAGCGGGCGGGCCGCACGGCGACGCTGTGCCTGGATCGGTGGGCGATTAGCGTGCACCCATGGGCTTCCACCATGACCAGGTACCACCCCGGGCCGGCAACATGGGGGCGGAGCCGCTGGTCCAATCGCACGGTTCGGTCCCGAGGGTGCCAGGTGGGTGATGCCCGTCGTGACCTACCGACATCCTGAGGCGTTGGCCTCGCCGCAGTGGCTCGCCGACCACCTCGAGGACCCGTCGGTCCGGGTGGTCGATGCCCGCTTCGACCTGCGGGCCACCTCGGAGGGGGTGCTGGTGGCCGTCGCCGAACGGGACGCCTACGGCGAGGCTCACATCCCGGGGGCGGTATTCGTCGACGTGATGGGCGACCTCGCCGATCCCGAGGACCCGGTGGTCGTGGTGCCACCCGGACGCTTCGAGGCCCTCATGGACCGCCTCGGGATCGCCAATGAGAGCACCGTCGTCGTCTATGACGACAAAGGCGGAACCTGGGCGGCGCGGCTCTGGTGGGCCCTGCGCTACTACGGCCATGAGCAGGTGCGGCTGCTCGACGGCGGCCTCACCCGCTGGGAGGCGGAAGGGCGCCCGATGGAAAGTGAGATACCCGAGCCCTCGCCAACGGAATTTCGGGCGCGGGTCCGTCCCGAGCTGCGGGTCGACGCCGACCAGGTGATGCGAGCCATTGGTGATGACGACATCTGCATCGTCGACGCGTTACCCGAGGTGTTCTTCACAGGGGAGGCCCGCCTGTACCCGAACCACCGGGCCGGTCATATCCCGACCGCTTACAACGTGCCCGCGCCGGCCAATGTCAGTCCGTCCACCCAGACCCTGTTGCCCGCCACGGAGCTTGCCCGGCTGTGGGAACCGATCGGACTGGGACCCGGGCGCCGCGTCATCACCTACTGCGGTGGCGGGGTGTACGCGGCCTTCGCGCTCTTTGTCCTCTACGTCATGGGCCACGAGAACTCCGCCCTCTACGACGCCTCGTGGATGGAATGGGGCGCCGACCTCCGCCGGCCGGTGGAGACCGGCCCGAGAAGTGCGACGCATGATCGTGATCAACCGAAGGAATCGAGGAGACAGTGATGGCGCGCGTGAAGCTGATCGACCCCAACCAGGCCGAGGGACGGAGCCATGAGGTCTTCGAGCGGGTGAAGGCGTACTACAAGATGGTGCCCGGGCTCCAGCAAGCGTTGAACTATCTGCCGGAGACGACCGACGCGTTGTGGACCTTGAGCCTGAACACGGCGATGGAAGGGACTATCCGCGAGGAGTTGAAGCGGGTGTTCTTTGCGGTCACCGCCTACGAGGTCGAATGCGAGTATTGCACCGCTGCCCACATGCTCGATCTGATGGGCAAGAAGTGGAGCCGCAAAGAGTGCGTCGACATCATCGAGGGCAAGCCATCTCCACGCCTCACCGACAAGGAGAACGCCGCGGTGGACTTCGCACGGATCGTCGGCCGGCGACCAGCGGGGGTAACTGACGAGATGACCGACACGCTACGGGGGCTGGGCTGGACCGATGCGGAGATCGTGGAGATCGTGGCCGCGGTGGCCCTCATGCGCTATACGACCACGATCGCCAGTGCGCTCGATGTGCCTCTCGAAGTGGCCATGGAAGGTGTCGGGGTGAGTTGCGGGGTTCCCCTCGATCGGCTCGATCGCTAACAGGCCGACCGGGAGTCACTGGGCGAGGCTGGTCCGGATGCGCTACGCGGGTTCCGCCTGCTCTCCGTGATGGCACGACAGTCAGTCACTACTCGTGGATGGGGACGGGAATGGGCCAGGGCCCCGCGCCGTTACACCTATATACCCCCGAGGGTATTCATGAGGGAGACAGGCCATGGGACTTGTTCGCTTGCTGCAGGCGCCGGCCGGGAGGATTGCGAGAATTCTCGTAGGCGCAGGCCTGATCGCTGCCGGCGCCTGGCTGGGTGGCGTCTGGCTGGCATTGGTTGTCGTGGGACTCGTTCCGCTCGCCGCTGGGTCGGCAGGTGTGTGTTTCGTCGCTCCCCTGCTCCACGTACCGCTGCGCCGCGTGGGTCGGTCATGATGTCCGCCGACCACCCTGATGGAAGTACGACCTGCTTGCCACGGCCCGACGTTCAGATTCTCCACGTCAAGGCGTTGGCCCAAGAGCCGATCCGCGCGCGGTGGTCCTCGACATCAGCACGGACCTCGAAGTAGGTCTCATGGACAGCGCGACGTGGACGAACGCCCTGCCGGCAGCGGAGCGGCGCCGGGAGCTGGCCACGCCCAGGGCGCCGTGGCCCCCGGAGGCACCCTTCTCGTCGTCGGCCACGACACCACCAACCTGATTCACGGTTGTGGGGGCCCGCAAGATCCCTCCGTGTTGGTCACCTCCGAGGAGGTGGCCAACGATCTGGACGAGCTGCGAATCGTGCGCGCAGATCATGTGCGTCGCCGTGTCGACTCCGAGCAGGGCCCCAAAAGGCAAGGGGATGACGAGCCGCTCGGCGCTGTCGCGATGGGGAGGATCGGACCGCACCAAGCTTGGTCGCGCCCGGAGGCACCGTGAACGTGCTGGTAGTGGTGAACCTGTGGAGTCCCCACCACGGACTCTCGCTCGGAATGGTCGTCCTCACCGCCTTCCTGCTGGGAGTGGTCCATGGGGTCACCCCTGACGAGCACACGTGGCCGATCACCTTCTCCTACGCGCTCGGATCGTTCTCAGCCCGACGGGGGATGCGTTCGGCGCTCGCTTTCTCGCTGGCGTTCACGGCACAACGGGCGCTGCTCTCCGAGCTCGCCTACCTCGGCCTGCTCAAGATAACTGGCAACGCGACGTGGAACGCGGCGATCTACGTGGTCGTCGGGGCGGTGATGGTGCTGGCCGCGTTCTACGTGCTGCGCCTGCGCTGCGCGCTGCATTTACACCTGTGGCCTCCCTCCCTTGGCGGGTGTCATCGCCAGATCGACACCACGGAGTGGGCAGCGCGGGCACCCACTCCCGCCATGGCCGCCGTCCATGGCTTTGTCGCCGGGTGGGGGCTCGGCGCCTTCGCGCTGATCATGGCCACCGTCCTGGCCCCGGCCATGCCTTCTGCCGCGCTCGGCTGGGTGCCCGGGGCCGCGTTCGGGCTCGGCACCACCGCCATGCTCGTCCTCGCCGGAGCGGTCATCGGTTCGCTGATCCGCCACCAGCGCCTGCCCGAGGGCGTCGCCCAACGCGTCGCCCAGGAGGGGGCGGGCTGGACACTGCTCGGCGGTGGCATTCTGTTCCTCGCCGCCGGTGCCGCCGGGCTGGTGGCACCCTCGGTCATGACAGCGGGAATCGCAACCGGCATCCACGTCCACAACCTCGACCAGATCAACGTCGGTACCCTGCTCGTGGTCCTCGTCGTCGTTGTCGCCATCGTCGTCGTGACTCGCACCGTGCAGCGGCTGCGCCATCTTCCCGCGCCGGAGGCGGAGCCCTGCGACGAGCCCCCACCCGGCGTTGGGGCCGCCACCTCGTAACCGACGAGGGCTTCCCACGTGGCCTTCGACGCGTTGGCACGGTCGCCGAGGCTGATGAGGCTATGCGTCGGAAAAGACGGTCCAAGCAGCTGACCGCCGCGAAACCTGAGATGAGCCGTGCGAACCTGGGTGCCGTAAATCCCGCTTCCGCCGATCGAGCTCGCGAGCTTCCTCGCCACACCGTACGTCGAGAGCCCCACGCTCATGGCCGCGGCAAGCACTAGGGTCTTCGTCCGTGGCACCGTGGCCCGTCTTCGTGGCGGCAGGAGCCGCAGTCGGGTTGCTGACCGGGTTCTTCGGCGTCGGTGGGTCGTCAATTGCCACGCCGCTCCTCTCCCTCCTGGGCGTGCCCGGGCTTCTCGCCATCGCATCACCGCTTCCCGCCACGATCCCCTCTGCGCTCGCCGCCGCCATCCCGTATATCCGCAACCGAACGGCCCGTCCGAAAGCCGCGGCGTGGTCACTCGTCGGTGGCATCCCGGCCACCGTGGCCGGAGCGCTGCTGTCCCGAGTGGTCGGTGGGCCCAAGCTGCTGGTGGCCTCGGGCGTCGCGCTCGTGATCATCGGGTTGCGGGTCGTCCGGCCGATCAAGGAGGCATCGCGTCGCGCCGGAGCGACTCGACGCAAGAACCGCCCACTCCTGATGGCGGCATCGGCCGGTGTGGGCCTGTTCACCGGCCTGTTGGCCAACGGTGGGGGATTTCTCCTGGTGCCAATGTATCTGCTGGTGTTCGGGCTCGACATGGGTGAGGCGGCAGGCACGAGCCTTCTGGTCATCGCCGTGCTCTCGGCTCCCACCATGGCGACGCACTGGGCGCTTGGCCACATCGACTGGACCGTGGCCGGGGCCTTCGCTCTCGGCGCGGTCCCGGCCAGCGCCATCAGCGGGCGCCTGGCCCAGCACGTGGCGGGGAGTGCGGTGCGCGAGGCGTTTGGCTGGTTCCTGGTCGCCTCGGGTGCCGTCTTCGTCATCTACCGGCTCGCTGCCGGCTGAGAACGTCAGGCGTCGCCCGGAGCTCGATGGAGTCTGAGCCGAACACCTACTCCCGGCGCACGAGGTGAATTCCGACTTCGTCCGAGTCGCGGCCAGAGCTCGGCTCTTCGGCACGCGGGGACCACCTCGTTCGTGAAGGAGCCGTGATACCAGGCGAATCGAATCCTTCGTGCTCAGCCTGCGGTGAGCCTCGGCATCGAGGGCCCGGCTGGCCAGATCGGGATTGCACGCGCCCACGATGACGTAGTCCGCCATCTCCTTGCCGACCTTCTGCTCGAGCGTCGCTCGCACGTCGATCTCGTGAGCGTTCCGAATCCCTCAGCCGCCAAGGACGCATTCACCTGGGCCAGCACCTCGTCGAACGGCCCGACCAGCACCACGCGCTCTTCGAAGACCGCGGCGGTCACCTCCTGCGATGTCCCTGCATCGACAATAGGAGCTCGAACAGCTCGGCCTGTGGTAGCCGCTTCGTCTCCGCGTGCGGCGCCGTCAACACCGATTGCTATCATTAGCTGATAGCATTAGTGTATGGCTTCATCGAGAACCACCTTCACGCTGGACGAGGAGTTGGCTGAGCGGGCTCATCAGCTCGGCGTCAACATCTCGGCAGCAGCACGCCAGGGAGTCGCTGATGCGGTGCGCGCCGCGTTGGAGCGGTCAGACCGAGAGGCGTACCTACGGCACCCCGAACGTGCGGACACCTTCTGGACCGAAGCTGAAGCGTGGGGCGAGCCATGAGGCGCGGCGAGCTTTGGCTGGCGGAGGTCGGTCGCAAGAGGCGACCCGTTCTCCTGCTCACGCGATCCGAGGTCCTCGACGTCCGCGAGCTCGTTACCGTGGCCGAGATCACCACATCGATCCGGGGTCTGGCCGCGGAGGTTGCCATCGACCACGTCGAGGTTGGCCTGGACCGGCCCTCGGTCATCAACTGCGACGGCCTTCACACGGTCACTCAGGCATCGCTCACCGGTCCGGTCGGACAAGTCGGCGATGACGTCATGCGCAAGGTCTGCTCGGCGGTCAGCTACGCGCTTGGTTGCTGATGTGAGGTGTGGGGTGAGGGGTGTGGGGTGTGAGAGTCCCCGTCGGGCACACAAGCGAGGTGGGTCGTCGCGTACGACAAGAAGTCGAGGGCGATCGTCAGGTGTGCACTGGTGTCAGAGCGCGCTTCCACGGTGACGTCGACAACGGCCCGAATGGGCCCGCTCAGGCCACGAACTCCCCATTGACGCGGCGGATCGAGGCGAACGAGCTCAGAAGCGACCGGTCGGTTGGCGAAACCGATCCGCCGCGTCGTGAGACAGTGGTCCCCGACCTTCGGGGCGCCGGCGCTGTCCATCTGACCGCCCACGACGCCTTTCTGCCACTCCGAGAAGCGGCTCGGGTCGGTGGCGTAAGCGAACACCTCCTCGGCCGGGCGGTCGACATCGATGCTGGCAGTGATCGGCGGCACTCAGCGATCCCCGGCGACGAGGTCCGCGTAGCGAGCCAGGTAGAGCGGCCATCCCCCATCGCTATCGACGCCCTCGCGAAGAGACTCCCAGCCCGGTCCGTGCCGATCGAGGTGGCGGTGCTCGAGCTCCAGACGCGTCCGCTCCGGGGTCTCCGCGACGAACCTGACCTCGACCTCGCTGGTGTTGCTCTCGTCTGCCTCGAGCTGCCACTGCGGGCTGATGTCCCAGCTGAAGACGACTCGATCTGGTGGTTCATACGCGAGGATGCGGGCCCATCGACACTCGCTCCCGTCCGCGGCACGGTCATATATGTGACCCCCAACCCGTGGCTCGAACCGGGTCTCCGTGATCTCAGCGCCGAGAAGGTTGTGTTCCGGAGGCTTGAAGTCACCGAACCGCTCGACAAATGTCGCAAAGGCCCGTTCGATCGACATGTCGACAACGATCTGGTGATTGACGACGGCATCATCGGCCATGTTCATGACATCACCTCCGGTGGTTGTTCGACGAGGTCCTTGTAGCCACTCAGCGCCCGAGTCCAGAAGGTGTCGAGCTGATCGCGCAGGGCAGCGACCCCGGCCTCGTTGAGGCGGTAGATCCGGCGCGTGCCGACCGCTCGCTCGACCACCAGCCCCGCGTCCTTCAGGACTTTCAGGTGCTGGGACACTGCGGGCCGGCTAACCGGCAGGTCGGCGGCGAGCTCGACGACGGCCATCGGCCCTTCGGCGAGGCGCAGGACGATCGCTCGTCGGGTCCTGTCTCCCAGCGCACCCCATACCTGGTCCGCTTGGTAAGTACTCACGAACCGTTAGTTCAGCCTAACGGGTTGACGTTGTCAAGCCCCGCCGGCTGACGGAGCGGCGACGATCACGGGCGGCGAGCCGTGACCAGCCAGGCCCCGGTCCCGATCCGCACGCCTTCGGCGGTCACGTACGGCGCCAGTGCGTCGCTGACGGCCGCAACTACCTGATCTTGGGCTGCTTCATCGGCACCGGCTAACACAGCGCGGCCCATGCTGCCTTCGCGGAGGGACTTGACTGCTTCAGCGAGCGAGCCTCCACCTCCGAGGAGGATCGCGTCGGCAAGCGGCGCCAGGACCGCACCGGCCAGGCCTGCATCAGCGAGCAAGGATCGGATGCTCACTGGATCGGCCAGAGCGAAGATGCCTGGGCGCGTGCTCCCCCGGTCGACGAACATGGCGAGCAGGGCGCCCAGACCGAACGATTCGTCGTCAGGTGGGCGCCTACGGCCAACACCTCTGTCACGTAGGGGAATCGTCCCATGGTGGCGGGAGCAGTCATGGCCCGGTTCTCCTCGGCAGCAATCACGGCGCCTTGTCGATGACGAGCACCTGGAATGCCGCGAACCTGGGGCAGGCGCGACCGAGATTTTCAAGGACGGGACCGATCCGCTCGAGGCCCGGGATTGCGCCGGGGCGATGCAGGCTCCTCGCGGCGACAAGCCCACCAGTGCCGCCACCGAGAACGACGACTGTGCGATCGGTCATGACGCAGCTCCTCTGATCAGAAGGTGACGACCTTGTCGGCCCAGAGCATCCAGTCGGTCACCTCGTCGAGGGTGGAGCGGTGGGCGCCTTTGGTCAAATGCTCGTCGTCGATCCCCCGGGCATCCATGCAGGTTCCGCAGCAGCCAACCTCGGCGCCATGGCGCGACGCGGACTCGATCATGCGGTCCAGGTGGTAGTAGCCGTCCGGAACCTTCTGCCCCGACACCGCGCAGCCCACCGCGTCACCGAGCAGGAACACCCTTACCTCGGAGTCGTCTCGTTTCGCCAGCGAACCGGCCAGGCGCAAGCCGTTCCAGGACCGTTCGGTGCCATAGGCCGGATCGTTGAGGATCAACAGCGTCTTCATAGGTCTCACTCCTCTCCCACGGCAACGGGGAGGCCGGCGAGGCGCCACTCGGGCATCCCTTCGGCCAGCCGCCGTGCCTTGTAGCCCCTGGCCCGCAGTTGTTCGACCGCCTGGGGAGCGAGCACGCAGTACGGCCCGCGGCAGTAGGCGACGATCTGGGCCCGCTTAGGCAACCGCACCAGGGTGGCGTCGAGACGGTCGAGGGGAACCGATAGCGCCCCAGGAATGTGCCCGGCTACGAACTCCTCGGGTGGGCGGACATCGAGGATCACAACATCCCCGCGAGCGGTCCGATCGATCAGTTCGTCCCGGCTCACCGGTTCCAGAGCGTCCCGGGCGGTGAAGTAGTCGCGCACTACCTGGTCGACCTCGGCCAACCGTGAGCGGGCGAGGTCTCGAAGAGTCACCACGAAGGCTGCGACCTCGTCGCTGGCAAGACGGTAGAAGACCTTGGTCCCGTCCTTCCGGGTCTCGACCAGCCGGGCCCCACGCAGGACCTGCAGATGCGCCGAGGTGTTGGTCACGCCCATCCCGGTCGCCTCAGCCAGCGCCTCAACGGTGTGCTCACCCTGGGCCAACACCTCCATCAGCTCGATCCGCTTCGGGCTGGCCGCCGCCTTAGCGGTCCGGGCGAACTGCTCGTACAAGCGATCCTTGGCCTCCCGTCCATCCACGTCCCTCACTCCTTCGCTCGTCCGGTTGAGTGCGCCGAACTTTTCCTAGAATACTCCATCAATCTATGGAACACTAGAGAACTAAGGTCCCCTGACGGAGAAGGACAGACGCGATGCCCTCAGACCCTCAGCCCGTGGCCCTGGTCGACGAAGGCCTCGGCAACTCCTCGTACCTGGTCGACCTCGGCAACGGCCGGGCGCTGGCGCTTGATCCCGAACGCGATCCTGGCCCGTATCTGGCTGCAGCCGAACAGCACGGTCTGGCGATCGCCTACAGCGTCGAGACCCACCTCCACGCCGATTTCGTCTCCGGCAGCCGCGAACTCGCCGCCCGTGGCGCGCAGGTGTTGGCCTCAGCAGCGGGCGGGATCGAGTTCCCGCACCGGGGTCTCGACGACGGCGACGAGGTCGATCTCGGCGGGCTGACGCTGCGGGCGCTGGCCACGCCGGGACACACCCCGGAGCACCTGTCCTACCTGCTCCTCGACGACAGGCGACCGATCGGGTTGTTCTCGGGCGGGTCGCTGCTTGTGGGCTCCGTGGCCCGTACTGACCTCATCGCCCCCGAGCGCACCGAGTCCCTCGCCCGAGCGCTGTGGCGTTCGCTGCACGAACGCATTCTCACCCTGCCCGATGACCTGCCCGTCTACCCGACGCACGGGGCGGGCTCGTTCTGCTCGGCACCAGTCGGCGGCGAGCGCACAACAACCATTGGCGCCGAGAAGAGGGCCAACCCGCTGCTCGCGGCACCCGACGAAGACGCCTTCGTGAAACTGCTGCTCGCCGGGCTGGGCAGCTATCCGACCTATTTCCTCCGCATGCGGGAGGTCAACCGCCAAGGGCCAACGGTCTACGGTCCGGTGACCTGCGCGCTCCCCGCTCTTTCGGTCGACCAAGTCCGCCCGCTCCTCGACGCAGGTGCCACCCTCGTAGACGTCCGGCCCATCGCCTCTTTCGCCGGCGGCCACATCCCCGGAGCCCTCTCCATTGAGCTGCGCCCGGCGTTTGCCACCTGGCTCGGCTGGCTCGCCGAGCCCGAGCGCGACCTGGTGTTCGTGCTCGATCCCGACCAGGACCGGGTCGACCTGGTGCGCCAGGCGCACAATGTCGGCTACGAACGCCTCGTTGGTGAGTTGGCCGGAGGCATGGCCGCCTGGGAGTCCGCCCGCCTTCCGGTCGACCGGATCTCCCTGGTGGCTGCCGCTGAGATGACCGGCCCCGTTCTCGACCTCCGCCAGAACAGTGAGTTCGAAGCCGGACACGTGCCCAGTGCCCTCCACGTCGAGCTTGGCGCGCTCACCGACGCGTTCGACGCCGGCGGGATCACCGTGATGTGTGGCCACGGCGAGCGGGCCATGACCGGCGCCAGCCTGCTCGCCCGGGCCGGTCGGCGGGGAGTCGTCGTCGCCCTTGGCGGACCGGACGACTGGGCCGTTGCCCACCACCACCCCCTGCACACTGGTCGATGAAAGCGACAGGCCCGCTTCGTCTCGGCATGCGAGAGAACCTCGCCCAGTTCTCGCTGCTCGTAGGAGTGAACGCGCTGGTCGGCGGGATGCTCGGCCAGGAGCGCACCGTCCTGCCGCTCATCGCAACCCGGGTGTTCCATCTGCACGCCTACAGCGCCGCGCTCACCTACATCGTCGCCTTCGGGGTGGTCAAGGCCACTACCAATTTCTTCGCCGGCACCCTCTCCGAACGGGTAGGGCGCAAACCGGTTCTGGTAACCGGTTGGCTCGTCGCCATTCCCGTCCCATTCCTGCTCGGCTGGGGACCGGCGTGGGCGTGGATCATCGTCGCCAACGTCCTGTTGGGCGTCAGCCAGGGACTCACATGGTCGACCACCGTCATCATGAAGATCGACCTCGTCGGTCCACAGCGGCGTGGCCTGGCCATGGGATTCAACGAGGCCGCCGGATATGGCGCCGTGGCAGTCACCGCTCTTGCAACTGGGTTCATCGCGGCGCACGCCGGGCTACGTCCCGATCCGTTCTTCCTGGGGATCGCCTTCGCCGGTCTCGGCCTCGGCCTCTCCACCCTGTTCGTCCGCGAAACCCAAGGGCACGCCCGCCATGAAGCACGAGGCCACCTCGGCGCCGACCACCTGCACGGTGGACTCACCACCGGCCAGGTCTTCCTCCTCACGAGCTTCAAGGAGAAGGCCCTGTCGTCTGCCAGCCAGGCCGGGCTTGTCAACAACCTCAACGACGGGCTTGCGTGGGGCATCTTTCCCCTTTATTTCGCTGCCGCGGGACTGTCGGTCAGCCGCATCGGCATCCTCGTCGCGCTCTACCCGGCGGTGTGGGGCGTCGGACAGCTGGCAACCGGCGCCCTGTCGGACCGTCTTGGCCGGAAATGGCTCATCGCGACGGGTATGTGGACCCAGGCCGTCGCCATCGGCCTCATCGCCGCGGTGCACGGTTTCTGGCCTTGGGCCGGCGGCGCGCTCCTCCTCGGCGCCGGCACTGCCATGGTTTATCCGACCCTCCTCGCCGCCGTGGGGGATGTAGCGCACCCGAACTGGCGGGCGTCCGCTGTCGGCATCTACCGGCTCTGGCGAGACGCCGGCTTCGCCGCGGGCGCACTACTCGCCGGGATCGTCGCCGACGCTTTCGGCCTGGCCGTTGCCATTTGGGTCGTGGCGGCCATCACCGCAGTCTCCGGCGTTGTCGTGGCCATCCGGATGTACGAGACGCACATAACAGCTTCGACGTCTGATCAAGTCCTCGCCAAAGGCTGACGACAAGCGTCTCTTGAGGTCGATCCATGAACGATCTACCGAGACCCCACGACTGGGGTTCGGTCGCGTGTGCCGGAACTAGGAGCTTCACCCATGGTCGGGAGGCTACCGGCTGTCGTCCACCGCTGTGGTGCGAGATCCTTGCTCCCGGTCGCCGGTTGAACTCGATAGACGCTGCGGGCACTCGAGCCCATTCCGTATGCTGGGGAAGTGACCGGCGCGGGAGGCAGCGGGGTTCGGCTGGCTGAACTGGTGTCGGCGCTTTCGCTGGCGACGGACCTGGGACTGGGCCAACCGCAGGAGCACATCATCCGCCAGACGCTCATCGCCATGCGGATGGCGGAGCTCGAGGGTCTGTCCGACGACGAGCTGGCGGCCATCTTCTACGTGTCGCTCCTCGCCTGGGTCGGGTGCATCGCCGACGCACACGAGATGGGCAAGTGGTTCGGCGACGACATGGCGATACGTGCCGACAGCTACCTGATCGACATGACGGGCCTGCCCATGATGCGCTTCATGATCGGTCACGTTGCCGCCGGCAGCTCGCCGATTCGACGTCTCACGATGATCGGTCGCTTCCTCGCCGGCGGGTCGAACGAGGTGCGCCAGTCGATGGCGTCGCACTGCGAGACCTCCGGCGAGCTGTCGCTGCGTCTCGGGCTCGGCCCCGAGGTCCGCGACCCACTCCAGCAGGCGTTCGAGCGCTGGGACGGCAAGGGGTCCCCGGCCCAGCTGGCGGGCCCGGAGATCGCCCGCATCATGCGGATCATCCACGTCGCCAACGACGTGGAGATGCTGTACCGGATCGGAGGGGTCGACGCCGCGGTGGAGATGCTCCGCTCGAGGCGAGGCACGGAGTTCGACCCCGACCTCGTCGACGACTTCTGCGCCCACGCCGGCGACTTGCTGGCCTCAGTCGAGGAGCTCGACGGTTGGAGCACGCTCATCGGCGGGCGCGACGAGTTGGGGCAAGTGCTCACCGGCCAGGAACTCGACGAGGCGCTCGAGGCCTTTGCCGATTATGCGGATGTGAAGTCGCCGTTCATGCTCGGGCACTCCCGTGGAGTTGCGGGGCTTGCCGCCGCTGCGGCCGCCACCGTCGGCCTGCCGAGTGACGACGTCACCCTCGTCCGGCGAGCGGCCCTCGTGCACGATGTCGGGACCATCGGCGTCTCTGCCGGCATCTTGGATCGGCCCGGGCGGCTCAGCGAGGCCGAACTCGAACGGGTCCGCACCCACCCGTATCTCACGGCGCGCACCTTCTCGAAACCCGCCACACTGGCCGCCATCGGGCAGCTCGCCGCCATGCATCACGAGCGGATGGACGGGTCCGGCTACCCGTCAGGTCTTGCCGGCGACAGCCTGCCCGTGACTGCCCGCGTGATAGCGGCGGCCGACGTCTATCATGCACTGCTCGAACCCCGCCCTCACCGCACTGCGTGGACACCGGGGGAAGCGCAGGAGATGCTCGCTGCCGAGGTCACCGCCGGGCGCCTCGACGGCGACGCAGTCCGGGCCGTCTTGGAGGCAGCCGGGCACCGAGTGCGGCATCAGGCGGGCCACGCCGGCGGGCTCAGTTCCCGTGAGGTCGAGGTGCTGGTGCTGCTCGCCCGGGGGATGACCAAGAAGCAGATCGCGGCGACGCTGACCATCTCGACCAAGACGGTCAGCGCCCACGTAGAGCACATCTACGCCAAGCTCGGCGTGAGCTCCCGGGGCGGGGCCGCCCTGTTCGCCATGCGCCATGGGCTGATCGCCGTGGGCGAGGTCACCGACTGAGGCCCGCGAAATAGGGCGAAGACCCGATGCGACCCCGGGCGGCGACGTCGTAGAACGGGTCCCATGAGTGAAACGACCCGACAGCCGCTACAGGGCGTCTCGTCGACGACGAAGTGGGCGGTCGGTGGGCTCTTTCTCGAAGCCCTGGCCCAGCGTGACTTCGACCAGATGGGCGGCTGCTTCAATCCAGAGGCGACGATGCGGGCGCTGCTCCCGTACGGGCCCGATGAGTTTCAGGGCCCGGCGAAAATCGTGGACGCCTTCCGGCTCTGGTTCGGAGGCGCGCAGGGTTTCGAAGTCCTCGACGGCACCGTGGGCGACGTCGGCGATCGTCTCCACGTCTCCTGGCGGCTGCGGCTGAACCCACCGCCAACGGGCAACGAGGGCTGGCACGTCGTCGAGCAGCAGGCCTACCTGCGGGCAGCCGAGCGCATCGACGTCCTCGACCTGCTGTGCTCCGGGTTCATGCTCGACGGCCAGCGCTGAGGGAACTCCCGGACTCCACCACACAAGAGAGGGAAGACGACCATGAGCAACAAAGCAGCCATAAGCCTCACCACCGGGCTCGCGGACGCCGAGCTCGTCACCGTCGCCTTGCTCGTGGCAGTCGGTGCAGCCGAAAGCGGACGGCCCACCCTCACGTTCCTCACCAAGGAGGCCGTCCGGCTGGCGCTGAGTGGCACCGCCGTGGGCACCGCGTGCGACGGCTGCCCCAGCATCCCCGACCTCATGGGCCGCTATGCGACGGCAGGGGGCCGCCTGCTCGTCTGCCCAGTCTGCTTCAGCGCCAAGCAGCTCGACAAGGGAGACTTGATCCCCAACGCCGAGCTCGGGGGCAGCGTGCAGCTGTGGGAGTGGATCGGCGACGGCGCCACGACCTTCAGTTACTAGCCAAGAGCCCCGGGTTGTCGGGTGAACGACGATGGTCGATTTGGCGACGAGGTTGCGTGACCTGCCGGCTCTTCGTGGCGAGCCCCCATGGCCAGGCTTCGAGTACGTCAAGGGGTGGGGAGTGTTCGGGCTGCCTTTTGATTCCGGGCACGTGCTGGCACTGCGGGTATTCCCCGAGAACGACTTCTCGCCGTACCGGACTCTCTGGCACCGCGACCCTGAGGGTCGGTGGTCGATCTTCGTGGACGGCTCGCGACTCGACACCGCGTGCCCCCGGTACTACGGCCCCGCCTGCAGCCACGTCGGCCACGCCCGCATCGATATCGAATGGTCCGGGCCGACGTCGTTGCGGGTGATGATGGACGAACCCGACCTCGAGTGGAGCGTCGAGGCCACGGAAACCCGTACCCTGCGCGTCCTCAACGCGATGAGTCCGCTGCTGCCCATGTGGACATGGCGATCTAGTTCCCTCGTGCAGGCCCGCAGACTGTTGGCTCAAAGACTCCTCGGCATGGGCGACATCGGCTTCTCGGGATCGATGCCCAGCGGCCACGCCGGGATCCTGATGCCCGAGCGCATGTACTTCATCGACAATACGACCGCCATTTTCGACGGTGAGGACCTCGGTCATGCGGCTCAGGTCAACCCCAATCCAAAGATCGGAGAGGTTGCGCTCCCCGCCCGCGGGGTGCTGGCGGTCGGCCAGGGTGCGTGGAAGATACTCGACCACGAGGAGTACGCGCGGACGCGTGCCGAGACGCTGTCAGAGGGCTGAGCAGCCGGAATCTGGAAGGACTCATTGGGTTGGTGACACACGTCGCAATGGAACGCACAGGAGGGAGACCAATGGCACAGGTGGACGTCGGTGAGCTCAGGGACAAGGTCAAAGTCATGTACAAGGCCGTCGCGGAGGAACCGCAGGGCACTTTCCACTTCGAAATGGGACGAGCCTTGGCGCAGCGCCTCGGCTACCCGACCGGGGATCTGGACGGGGTGCCTCCGGAAGCGATCGAGTCGTTCGCCGGAGTGGGCTATCACCTGGAGTTGGCCGCCATCGCCGCGGGCGGGCGAGTGGTCGACCTCGGGAGTGGTTCGGGCATGGACGCCTTCATCGCAGCCAGGCAGGCAGGATCCGACGGCGAAGTGACCGGAATCGATATGACCGCTGAGCAGCTCACCAAGGCGCGACGCCTCGCGGCCCGGGACGGCTACCCCGGCGTGCGCTTCGAGAGGGGCTACATCGAGGAGTCTCCGGTCCCTGGTGGGTGGGCCGATGTCGTGATCAGCAACGGGGTCATTAACCTGTGCGACGACAAAGCGGCCGTCTTCCGGGAAATCGCGCGGATCCTGAAGCCTGGAGGCCGGATGGCTATTTCCGACATCGTGACGGAGAGACAGCTCACCGAGGCGATCGTTTGCGACGTCGACTTGTGGGCGTCTTGCATCGGGGGTGCGATTCAGGAGGACGACTACCGACGCGCGATCGAGGATGCCGGGCTGGGCGTCGTCAAGCTGCAGGAGAATCCCGAATACCACTTCATTTCGGACTCGGCGCACGGAGCCACAGAGACCTTCGGTGTGAAGAGCGTCTCGGTCCTGGCTTGCAAGTCCTAGGGATCCCCGAGCACCTCGTGGGCCAATTCATTTGTCCCGGGGGTTTGAATAAGGAAACAAACCTGCCTCAGCGATGAGACACGAAAAAGGGCCTCTGACCAGAGGAAACGTTGTGTCTTCGACAACCAGCCAGTGGGCGCTGAGGGACTCGAACCCCCGACCTGCTGGTTGTAAGCCAGCTGCTCTAACCAGCTGAGCTAAGCGCCCGAGGCGAGCGAGTTTAGCTGGCGGTGCGCCCTACTCCCCTGCCCCGAGCCGTGAACGCGTGGCTACGCTGATTGACAGGTGACTTGACTTCGCCGGTGAGAACAGGCCTTGGAGAGGCTGTCCGGGCCCCACGCAAGCAGGTCGGCATCGAGATCGTGCTCCCGCAAGCGTGGGAGCGGACACGACGCGCTCGACGAGGGCCACTCGGTACCATGCTGTGCGCAGAACGCTCAGCGACCAGGAGATACCGGACATGGTGGACACATCGGATCTGAACGGGCTCGATCCCTACGACCTCCTCGACGCCGAGGCGGCGCGCATCGACGCCTATCTGTCGTCACTGCCCACCGGCGAATGGGCCCGGCCGTCGCGCTGTGCCGGATGGTCGGTGCGCGACGTGGCCGCGCACCTGGCCGCCACGGAGACCTACCACCATGCGTGTCTCGACGGGCGAGCCCGCGAGCTCTTCGAGGCCATGGCGGCGCGCGGCGTCAGCGGCCTCAGCGAGGCCAACGAGCTCGGGGTCCGCGACCGCGACGGGGTCCCGAACGACGAGGTCGTCGCCGAGTGGCGGACGGCCGACGCCGACACCCGGCATCGCATGCGCGGGCGCGACGGTGGGGACATGGACTCGAGCGTCGGCCCCTACCCGGTCCGCCTGCAGGCCTTTCACGTGGCGAGCGAGCTCGCCATCCACGCCGACGACATGCACGTCCCCATCACAGCCCAGGAGGCGGGCGCCCGGTGGGCGTGGCGGGCACGCTTCAGCCGGTTCGCCGTCAAGGAGTCGGGTGGCGACGTCGCGGTGGGCCCCCGGGACGGTTCCACGACGGTCCGTGTCAACGGCGTCGACCACACCCTCGACGACGCCGTCTTCGTCGAGGCCGTCGCCGGTCGGCCCGTCCCGGACGGGGCGGTCGCGGACGAGGTGGCGGCTGCGCTGTCGCTGACGCCGTAGGGCGCGCTCACGCCCCCGCCGGCGCCCCGGGCTCTCCACCGGGCGCCGCCGGCGCCCGTGCGTCTTGCCCTCCGCCCCTGTCGGCACCAGACTGAGCCCGGCCGCAGGCGGAGGGAGATCACCTGATGTTTTCCAAGATCGTCGTGGGAACCGATGGATCGGGCACTGCCGGGGCCGCCGTGGCGCTGGCCATCGAGCTGGCACGCCAGAGCGGCGCCACGCTGCACCTGGTGTCCGCCTTCAAAGACCCCTCCACCACGATCGCCGTGGCCCATGCCGGCGCGGTCGCCGTGGCCGACAACGCCCTGAGCGCCGCGGCCGTGAAGAGCGCCACCGAGGAGCTGCTGGCCGAGGTGGCCAAGGGCGCGCACGGGATCCCCGTGGAGTCGCACGCCGTGCCGGGCGCCGCCGCCGACGTCATCGTGACCGTGGCGGAAGGCGTCGGGGCCGACCTGATCGTGGTGGGCTCCAAGGGCATGAAGGGCGCCCGGCGCATCATCGGGTCGGTGCCCAACAGCATCGCCCACCGCGCCCCCTGCAACGTGCTCATCGCCAAGACCGCCTGAGCGGGCTCGACCGCCGGGCACCGCACAGGGCGGCGGGGGGCCCCGGGCCACTAACACCCGCCATCACTTCTGTGGCCCGAAGGCCCACCGGGTAGGGCGAGCCGGCCACGTTCGCGTCGTCGACGCTGAAGGTCCGGTGCGCCGCTGACTCAGTCGTCGGGGCTGTTGCCGAGGTGCCACCCGCCGCAGAACGTGCACTCGTAGGCGGCGAGGTCGGTGCCGTGCTCGAGTCGATACCCGAACGCAGCCCGGTTGGCGTCCTGCTCCGACGCGAAGCGCACCTTGGGCTGGCCGTCGGCCCGCCAGTGCGCCAGGCGCGGCCGGCGCGGGGGCGTCGGGCGTGACCGTCCCCGCGACCCGCGTCGGCGCCCGCGCGACGTCACGGCGCCGGCGGTGCCGGGCCCTGTCCGGGTGGGTCGTCGGCCTCGCCCGGACGCGACGGGCCCGGGGCGGAGCCGGCCCCGGCGGCCCCGCCGGCCCCCGCGGTGGCCGCCCGGGTGAGCTCGTCGAGCAGCACCGGCGTGGCAGCCGCCACCACCGCCCGGCGGGCGCCGTGGTCCGTGGTCACGAGCTCGTCGCCGCGCAGGTCCCCGAGGACGGCGCCGGACTCCGAGCACACGAGCAGGGCCCCGAGGTAGTCCCACGGCGCCAGCGACGCCCTGGTCCCGACGACGAAGGCGTCGAGGGTGCCGTCGGCCACGGCACACAGCTCGAGGGCGGCCGCGCCGAAGGCCCGGAACTGCGCCCATCCCAGGTGGCGGCCCGGCATCCCGGCGATCCCCACCACGGCGCGCCGCAGCGCGTCGCACCCCGACGGCACCAGCCGGCTGGTGCCGCGCCAGGCCCCGCCGCCGCGCACGGCGTGGTAGCGGACGCCGTTCGCCAGGTTCGCCACCACCGACACCCGCGGGCCGTCGTCGTCGAGGATGCAGATGCTCGTGGCGTACCAGGGGATGCCCCGGGCCGCGTTGGTCGAGCCGTCGACCGGGTCGACCACGGCCACCAGCGCGGCGTCGGGCCGGTGCACCCCGCTCTCCTCGGAGACCACGCCGATCCCGGCGTCGTCGAGCACGTCGAGGACGGCCCGGTCGGCGGTCAGGTCGATGGCGTACTGCCCGGGGCGCTCGCCCGCCGGCCGCCAGTCCTCGACCGTGGCGAGAGCCGGAGGGACGGCGTCGGCCACCCGGTGGCACAGGGCCAGGAGCGCGTCATCGTCCACGTCACGACCATATCGGCACCCGGACCGCCGATCGGGCCCGGCGGCCGAGCCGGTAGGATCTGGCCCCTGTGGCCGTCATCGACGTGGCGGGGTATGTCGCCGACCTGAAGGACCATTCGGTCGATCACGGGTTCCACGTGCACGACGAGCGCCACTTCGTCGAGACCTATTCGTTGCGCCAGACCTGGGAGGTGGACCTCCACCCCGAGGAGGGCTGTGGCGGTCCGCTCGACCTCCATCTGGCGCTCGAGGTCGACCCGAGGACCCTGCTGTCGTTCGAGGACGCCGTGGTGGACCTCCCCGAGGAGGTCGAGCCGCCCGACGAGTACCACTTCCCGCTCACCTTCACCTGGGGCCTCCCACCGCTGCCGAAGGGCCCGGACCTCCTTCGCCTCGCCATCGACCTGGCCGGGGTGGGCGGGATCGACCTCCCGCTCGAGGTGTCGGCCATCGACTCCTTCGCCTCGGCGACCGATGCCCCCGAGCGCCGGCTGTCGATCGTGGCCCGCTACCCCGTCTCGCTCGCCCGGGTCCTCGGCGGCGAGGAGTTGCTGTGCGACGTCTTCGACCGCTGCCTGGCGGTCAGCCGGTTCCTCCTCGACGCCGCCCCGGGCTGGCTCGACGGATGACCCGCCGCCGCCCCGCCACGGCGAGGGTGGCCCGGGCCTCGGCCGCCCTGTGCACGACGGCGGTGCTGGCGGGCGTGCTGTCAGCCTGCGCCGGCTACGACGCCGCCGCCCTGGCCCGCCAGGCCTGCCAGCACGTCGACCGCTCGCTCACCCTCTACCGGGCCTCGCTCACCACCGCCGACCCCAAGGCCGCCGCCGCCGAGCAGTCCGAAGCACTGGGCCAGCTGCGCGACGCGCTGCCCATGGCGGCCACGGCCGCCGGTGAGGCCGGGCAGTACCAGGGCCTCATGTCCACACTGGCCGAGAGCGCCCATCTGCCCGAGTCGCTGCTCGTCCACGCGCTGAGCCTGCAGTGCGCCGCCGCCGAGAACGGCGGTGCGCCGCTGCCGGGCCCGACGACGACGGCGCAGACACCGGCCACCCGGCCGCCCCCTACCGGACGCTGACCTCGTCGCCGGTTGGGTGACCGCCGCGCAGGCGTGGCCACCCGGCGGAGCCTCAGACCGAGGGCGAGAAGCCGGCCGGCAGGTTGATGGACTTCTTCTCGAGGAACAGCTCCAGGCCGTCGGGGCCGAACTCGCGGCCCATGCCCGACTCCTTGTAGCCGCCGAAGGGCGTGGAGAAGTCGATGGGGATGGGGCTGTTCAGCATGTAGGTGCCCGTCCGCACGCCGCGGGCCACCTTCAGGCCGCGCTCGGGGTCGCCGGTCCACACCGAGCCGCACAGCCCGTAGCTGGAGTCGTTGGCGATGGCCACGGCCTCGGCGTCGCCGCCGTCGTAGGGGATCACCGCCAGCACCGGCCCGAAGATCTCCTCCTGGGCGATGCGCATGGAGTTGTCCACGTTCACGAACACCGTGGGCTCGACGAACCAGCCCTTGTCCATGGCGGGGCGCCCGCCGCCGATGGCGATCTTGGCCCCCTCCTCCTGCCCGAGCTTGATGTAGCCCTCGACCCGGTCGCGCTGGCGCTCGGCCACGAGCGGCCCCACCTCGACGGTGGGGTCGAGCGGGTCACCCACCTTCATGGCCGACACCGACTCCACCAGGGCGTCGACGACCTCCTGGTAGCGGTCGCGGGGGGCGAGGATCCTCGTCTGGGCGATGCACGCCTCGCCGTTGTTCATGAGCGCGTTGGGCAGCAGCATCGGCAGGGCCTGGGCGAGGTCGACGTCGTCGAGGAGCACGGCCGCCGACTTGCCGCCGAGCTCGAGGCTGAAGCGCTTCAGCTGCTCGCCGCAGATGGCGCCGATCTTCTTGCCGGCCACGGTCGAGCCCGTGAACGACACCTTGTTGATGCCGGGGTGGCGGACGAGGTGCTCGCCCACCTCGCGACCGGCCGGGAGCACGCTCAGCACACCCTTGGGCAGCCCCGCCGCCTCGAACAGCTCGGCCAGGCGGAAGGCGTCGAGCGGGGTCTCCGGCGCCGGCTTGAACACCACCGTGCACCCGGCCACCAGCGCCGGGGAGAGCTTGGCGGCGGCGATGAACATGGGCACGTTCCACGGGCTGATGGCCGCCACCACGCCGACCGGCTCCTTGGCCACGAGGACCTCGCCCATGAGGCCCTGGCGCACCTCGTCGAACTGGAACGTCGAGGCCAGGCCGGCGTAGTAGTCCATGATCATCGTGGGCGCGAACACCTGGGCCATGGTGCCCCAGGCGACGGGCGAGCCCATCTCGATGGTGATGAGCTCGGCGAAGCCCTGCATGTCGGCCTGGACGGCCTGGGAGACCTTGGTGAGGATCTCGGCCCGCTCGGCCGGGGTCATGCGCGGCCACGGGCCGTTGTCGAAGGCGTCGCGTGCCAGGGCGACGGCCTTGTCGACGTCCGCCTCGGTGGCGTCGGGGACGCGACCGGCGACCTCTTCGGTCGTCGGGTTGATCACGTCGATGGTGCCGGTGCCCGAAGAGCTCACCCACTCGCCACCGATGAACAGCCGGTCGAAAACCTTCACGTCCCCACCTCCGAGTGGAACCTGTTCCGTTCCCGCCGATGCTAGCCATCCACCGGGGGCTTCGACAGCCGGGGGCACCCTCACCGGGGCCCCGGCCGCCAGATGCAGTGCAGGGCCCGGCCGCCAGATGCGGCGCCGGGTCGGGGCGGCGGGAGGGGCGACGGGCCGGGGCGTCAGATACGGAGCCGGGTCGGGAGGGTGGCCCCGGTCGGGCCGGTGGAGAGCCGACCGGCCCTCCCCGTGCTCAGCGGGCCGGCACCGACGCCGAGGCGCGGGGAGCCACCACGGGCGGGGCCGAGCCGATCTGTGACAGGGCGAGATCGACGGTGAGCCGCTGGCCCCGGTACACCGCCGTGATCTTCTCGTCGGTCACGAAGTCGCCGTGGACCGTCGCCGTGAGCCGCAGCGACGACAGCTGTGAGGGGGGCATGCCCAGGACCGAGGTGATGTAGCTGTCGAGCTCGGCCGGCACGAAGTCGAAGGTGTCCCCGTGCTTGATGGCCGTGGTCGCACCCGCGGCCGCCGCCCACGGGGACAGCACCGTCGCGATGGCCTGGGCCCCGAACGTCGCGCTCGGCGGGCTCGCCGACCACGTCGACCCGGTGGAGCGGTACGCCACCGGTCCGATGACGATCACGGTCACGGGCGTGCCGGTGGGGCCGGTCCCCGACTCGCGCACCCGGTCGGGCGCCTGGTAGAGGACGTGGACCACCTGGCGCGGGGACGCGGCGCCGATACGGCCGGAGAGCGGGGTGACCGAGTTGGTGTCGGTGAGGACGAACCCGGACGCCGCCATGGTGGCCTTGGCCGCGATGCGCAGGTTCTGCTGGTCGACGGGCGGGGCCGTCGCCAGCGACAAGGCGATGGCGCCGACGGCGAGGAGGCCGAGGAGCCCGACCAGGGCGAGGGGCAGCGCCCGCTGCTTCGTCTGCGTCGTCTGGGTCGTCAGCGGCATCGGCGGCATCGGCGTCGTCGGCACTGTCTGCGTCGGCTGCATCGTGTCGGTCCGGGCGCTCAGCCGGCCGGCGGCGCGTTGAGCACGCCCTCGTCGCGCAGGCGGGAAGCGAGCCACGACACGCTGTCGTCACCGGTCATGGCGTCCTGCCATCCGGCGAGCACCTGGTCCAACCGGTCGCGGTCGGGGACCCACCCCACGACGGCGACGGTCAGGGCGTCCACGGGCACCGACCCCGAGAAGACGTCCCCGAAGGGGTCCTCGGCGCTGCGCCCCGCCGGTTCGCGCATCACGTAGAGCTCCCCGGTGTCGGCGACCCAGGACACCTCGTAGCGAACGCCCTGGGCGTCGTGCCACTCGGTACCCAGCTCGATCTCCTCGGACCGACGGCGGCGCTCGTCGGCCTCGTAGAACTCCTCGATGTCCATGACCCTCCCGTCGGCGACCACACGACCCGCCGTGGGGCCGGGAGGGATCGAACCTCCGACCCAGGGATTATGAGTCCCCTGCTCTGACCACTGAGCTACGGCCCCGTTGCCTGCCCCCGGAGGGGTGCCAGCCAGGCGGTGGGAGCGTAGCTGGCCCCGGTTGGACCGGTGGGCGCCCTTCAGCTGGGGGGGGCGTCGGCACGGCCGTGGAGGACTGCTGGAGGCCCGGCTCCGGGGGAGAGACTCGAACTCTCAACCTAGCGGTTAACAGCCGCTTGCTCTGCCGATTGAGCTACCCCGGAATGGCGCTGGCCGGGTGGTGTCCGGCCTCGTGAAGATAGCAGCGCGGGTGCTCAGACCTCGTCCAGGAAGTCCCGCAGGGGCTGGGCCGCATTGGGGTGGCGGAGCTTGGCGAGGGTCTTGGCCTCGATCTGCCGGATCCGCTCGCGGGTCACGCCGAAGGCCTTGCCGACCTCCTCGAGCGTGCGCACGCGTCCGTCCTCGAGCCCGAAGCGCAGCTCCATGACCTCGCGCTCGCGCCGGGGCAGCGTCGCCAGCGCATCGCGCACCGCTTCATGCAGCATCGAGCGCGTGGCGGCGTCGTCGGGCACCTCGGCGCCCTGGTCCTCGATGAGGTCGGACAGGCTGAAGTCCTCCTCGTCGCCCATCGGCTGCTCGAGCGACACCGTATCCTGGTTGATGCGCTGGATCTCGCGCACGCGCTCGATGGGGAACTCCACGCGGCTGGCGATCTCCTCGACTGTCGGTTCGCGGCCGAGCTCCTGGAGGAGTCCCCGCTGCACGCGCACCACCTTGTTGATGGTCTCCACCATGTGCACGGGGATGCGGATCGTGCGGCCCTGGTCGGCGAGCGCCCGGGTGATCGCCTGGCGGATCCACCACGTGGCGTAGGTCGAGAACTTGAAGCCCTTGGTGTAGTCGAACTTCTCCACGGCCCGCATGAGGCCCAGGTTCCCCTCCTGGATGAGATCCAGGAAGGCGAGCCCGCGGTTGCGGTACCGCTTGGCGATCGAGACGACCAGGCGCAGGTTGGCCTCGATCAGCGCCTCCTTGGCCTGCTGGCCCCGCCGGACCTGCATACGGATGCGGGTGCGCTCCTCGGCGGGCAGCTTGCCCCCACCGGCGGGGGCCTCGGCGCCGGCGAGCTCCTCGACTGCGGCGTTCCCCGCCTCGATGCGCTTGGCCAGCTCCACCTCGAGCTCGGCGGTGAGCAGGGGGACCTTGCCTATCTCCTTCAGGTAGGTGTGCACGGGGTCGGCGGCGGTGCCGCCCCCGTGGTCGGGCGACGCGTAGGACGCGATGCGGCCGCGCCCGGGGCGCGGCGTCTGGCGGTCCATGACCTCGTCGACGGGCTCGCGCTTGAAGGCACGCCGGCGCAGCCGCTGCAGCGGTCCCGTGCCGTCCTCGCCGTCGGCGGTGACGTCCCCGTCGCCGGCCTCGGGCGCCGCCGCCGGCTTGGCGGCGGCGAGATCGGCGGGCAGGGCTTCGACCACTTCCTCCGCCACCACTTCGGCGACGGCTTCGGCGACGGCTTCCTCGAGCACGACGGGGGCGGCGCCGCTGCGCGTCTCCTCCACGTACTCGATGCCCTCGAGGCGCACGCGGGCCACGACGTCCTCGATGACGTCGTGCGTGAGCTCGACGGCCTGGAGGACCAGGATCAGATCGTCCTGGGTCAGGTACCCCCGCCGGCGGCCGACGGCGAGCAGTTGCTCGAACCCCTCGACCGCCACGCCGTCTGGGGCCGGCCGGACGGAGCCGGCTGGCGGGTGAACCTCACTCATGCGAATCGTCCCCTCCGACGAGCCAGGCTAGCAACCGGTCCGCGGCTGCGAGACCGCCCTCGCGTTCGTCGAGTTCGTCGAGGTCACGGCGCACGCGGGCGATCACGGGCGCGATCTCGCCCACCGCGTCCGGGGACAGGCGGGCCTGCGCCTCGGCGACGGCGAGCGCCCGACGCGAGGCGTTGCGCACCAGGGTCACCACGACGTCATCGGCATCCGACGCCGGCTCCTCGACCGCCAGGCGACGCAGCATGGCGGCCACACGCGGGTCGTGGTGCTCGGCGGCTTCGACGGCCTCGTGCAGGTCGTCGGCCCCGGCGAGCGCCTCGAAGGCGGCCCGCTGGAGCTCGTCGGGGAAGAGGACGGCCTCGAGCCGGGCCGCCACGAGCTCGGGGCTGTGCACGGCCAGGCGCAGCGCCTCGAGCCCCGGGCGCGACGCGTCCCCGTCGGCACGGGCCCGGACCGCCCCCGGCCGCCCGGCGACCCCGCCGAGAGGAGGGCGCGACGGCGACGCCTGACCACCGGCACGACCCCCGGTGGGCCCGGTGCGGGCCGCGGCCCCGGCGCGACCCCCGGCCCGGGCGGCCCCGTCCTCCGCGCCCGCCCGCGCCCCCTCGGCCACCCGCTCGGCCAGGGCGCGCAGCGCGGCGGGCTCCAACCGGCAGCGGTCGGCGACGTGCATCAGGTACTGGTCGCGCACGAGCTCGTTGGGGTGCTCACCCACGACGGTGAGAGCCGCCTCGGCCGCCTTGGCCCGGCCCTCGGCGGTGCGCAGGTCCGCCGCCTGCAGCACCCGGTCGATGCGGAAGGCCAGGAACGGCTGGGCGGCGGCGACGGCGGCCCGCAGGGCGTCGGGGTCGGTGCGCGCCAGGTCGGCGGGGTCGGCCCCGGGCGGGAGGGCGGCGACGGCGACGTCGACCTCGTGGTGGCGCTCCCACTCGTAGACGCGGCCCGCGCCGGCCTGGCCGGCGGCGTCGGCGTCGTAGGCGAGCACCACGCGCGAGGCGAAGTTGCGCAGGAGCCGGAAGTGGTCCTCGCCCAGGGCGGTGCCGCAGGTGGCCACGGCACGCGGCATGCCGGCGAGGAAGAAGGCGATGACGTCGGTGTAGCCCTCGCACACGATGACCTCGCCGCTGGCGATGACGTCCTGCTTGGCCCAGTTGAGGCCGTACAGGGTGCGGCGCTTGGAGTAGATGGGGCCGTCCTGCGAGTTCTTGTACTTGGGCCCCGGTCCGGGCCCCGCCGCCGCGCCGGCGGCCCCGGTCGCAACGTCGACGTCGGTGGTGGGGAGGATGCGGCCGCCGAGGGCGATGGGCCGACCCGAGGGGTCGAAGATGGGGAAGAGCACCCTCGCCCGGAAGGCGTCCTGCTGGCGGCCCCGGCGGTTCACGAAGCCGAGGCCCGAATCGACGAGGACCTTCTCCGACACCTTGAGGTGCGTGGCCAGCGTGTCCCAGTCGTCGGGCGCCCATCCGAGGCTGAACCGCCGCACGACCTCCCCGTCGTAGCCGCGCGAGCGCAGGTAGTCGCGCGCCCTGCCGGCGTCGGCGGCCGACAGGAGACGCTCGTGGTAGAAGGCGACGGCCTTGGCCACGGCGTCGTACAGCGGGGCGCGCTGCTGGCGATCCGCCGTCGCCGAGGGGTCCTCGGTGATGGTGACGCCGGCCCGGTCGGCCAGGCGGCGCACCGCCTCGGGGAAGTCCACGTGCTCGGTCTCGCGCACGAAGGTGATGGCGTCCCCCGAGCGCTGGCAGCCGAAGCAGTGGAAGACGCCCATCTCGGCGTTGACGCTGAACGACGGGGACTTCTCCTGGTGGAACGGGCACAGGCCGACCCACCGCGTGCCCTGCTTCTTCAGGGCGGCGTGCTCGCTGATCAGCGCCACGATGTCGGTGGCGCTGCGCACACGGGCGACGTCCTCGTCGGGGATGGCCACGTCCGGACGGTACCGCGCCCGGGTGTCACCGGTGGCCGGGCGCTCCCCCGGCGCCCCGGCCTACCGGGTGCGCCTGGTGGCCTTCCGGGCGGCGCCGGGGCGC
>DATKSK010000043.1 GCA_035531755.1 Acidimicrobiales bacterium
GTGCACCTCACTCCCCGACGGCGTGGCGCTGAAGGCCTGCGGCAGCCGGCGGGAGACCCGGTGCCCTTCCTGTGCGTCCGTCTACCGCGCCGACGCCCGCCATCTGGTCCGGGCAGGGCTCGCCGGTGGGAAGGGCGTCGACGAGGCGATCGTGACGCATCCCGCTGTGCTCGTGACCCTCACCGCTCCGAGCTTCGGCACGGTGCACGCGGCGAGGAGCGGTGCGCCCTGCCACATTAGGGAGCCCAGGCGCCATTGCCCCCATGGCCGGCCGCTCGCCTGCTTCGAACGCCACGACGGTGCCAACGAGCTGGTCGGCAGTCCCCTGTGCCCCGACTGCTACGACTACGAGGGCGCCGTGCTCCACAACGCCGCCACCCCGGAGCTGTGGCGGCGCACCACCATCTACGTCGCCCGTCACCTGGCCGCGGTGCTCGGGCTCACCCAGGCCGAGACCCGTCGGCGGATCCGGCTCTCCTTCTGCCGGGTGGCCGAGTTCCAGCGCCGGGGCGTCGTCCACCTTCACGCCGTCGTCCGGGCCGACGGGCTCGACGGTGGCGTCCCGCCGGTCGATGCCGAGCAACTCGCCGCCGCCTGCCTGCACGCCGCCCGGGCGGTGTCGGTCCCACACCCCAGAGGAATGGCCCGCTGGGGTCGCGAGCTCGACGCCCAGGTGCTCGATCGGGCGCACGGGCGGGCCCAGCGGGTGGCCGGCTATGTGGCCAAGTACGCCACCAAGTCGTCTGAGGACACCGGCGTCGGCTTCACCCGAGGACGCCGAGCAAGGTGCGCCCCGCTGAGCGACACGCCGTGATAGCGACAACGACGACCCGCCGGCCAAGGTCCGCCTCGACGTCGTGCCACGGAGGTTAGGTAGACGCCTGGATAGGGAACCCCACTGCCGTCTTTCAGGCCTTGCCTTATCCAGCAGTTAGTGTTATACCTGGATTCGTACCACTATTGACGAATTCCAGGCTGGATACTAACCATGCCCTACCGAGCACCGGTCACCACACGACGGGCGGCACCGGGCCGCCGGATCCCCGGCGCGTTGGCCGCCCTCCTGGCCACCCTGGCCCGGAACCGGCCTCAGGTGGTGACCCGCCGAGACCTCGAAGCGCTCATCGACGAGCACGGCTGGGATCTCGACGCCGAGCGCACGGCCCGGCAGCTGCAACGGCTCGGCTGGTTCGCGCCCGTGCACCTGAAGGGCGTCTGGGCGTTCCTGCCAGCCGGCGAAGACGACGTCACCGACCCCTACATCGACCTACGGGGATGGCGGGCGAGAGAGCCCGAAGCCGCCTTCGCCCTCGCCGGCGAAGCCGCCGCCTGGCACCTCGGCTACCTCGGCCGCCGCTTCGACGGCCCCGTCGTCGTGTGGGTCCCCACCCAGGAACGCCTCCCCTACGGCCTGCGCGCCCACCTCTCGGTGGTCACCCTCGGCTGGCGAGCAGAAGACGCTCCACGCCTCGGTCCGACCCCAGCCTCCCTCCTGCGCCGGCACCTCGACCTCACCGACTGGGCCGGTGGGCTCCCCGCGTTCGGGCCCGAGGCACTCGTCGTCCAGCTGGCCGCACGACCGGCCTCGTTCGCCCCCTGGGCCGACCTCGTCGCCCACCTCGACCAGTTGGCCCGCGATGTCGACGTAGACCGCCTGGCCGGGCTGCTGACCCCCCAGTCCACCTCCGCCTGGCAGCGGGCCAGCTACCTCCTGGACCAAGGCGGCCGCCGCGACGACGCCATGAGCCTCCTCGAACGACGACCGGTCGAAGCCATGCCCAAGATCCAATTCGGCACCGGCCGGAGCGGCGTCTGGGCACCCGAGTTCCGCCTCACCGACCGCCTGATCGCCCCGTTGCGCGACAGCGCCGCCAAGGCATGACATGCCGCCGGTAACGCTCAACCGGGCCTTGGTGCTGCGCCACGGCGCCGGGCGGTCCGACACCTATGACGCCGCCCTGCTCGACGTGGCCCAGGACCACCTTCTCTGGCTGCTCGCCGAGACGAGCCTGTTCGACGACCACGACCTGGTCTTCAAGGGCGGGACGTCGTTGCGCAAATGCCGGCTCGGCGGCGCCGGCAGGTTCTCCACCGACTTGGACTTCGCCGCCCCTGACGACGACACCGTGCTGGCCGTCTGCGAGGTCGTCGACGGTGTCGCCGTCTCCGGCTTCCGGTTCTCCCTCATCGCCACCCGCGGCGACGGCCGGCACTGGAGCCTAACCGTCAACCATCCCGACCTTGGCCGACCGCATTGACTCATCAGAAACCTCCGCGTAGCCCCATTCGTTGACTCATCTCGAAATGCCCGCCTGGGGGCATCCGCGAGATCGCCGACATTGCCGGTTACGCCCCGGCGATGGAGCTTTCGATG
>DATKSK010000044.1 GCA_035531755.1 Acidimicrobiales bacterium
GACGGTGAGTCGGCCTGTAGGCGGGGTTCTGTCCGCCCCGAAGGGCGTGGTGGCCATCCATCTCAGCGGCCTACCTGGGGACTGCCCCGGGTTACCGGGGCGGGCGGGCCGCCCGCGTCCCACGTTCGGCCTTGCTCCGGGTGGGGTTTACCGAGCCGGCCGGGTCACCCCGACCGCTGGTGCGCTCTTACCGCACCGTTTCACCCTTGCCTGTTCGGGCTCACGCCCGCCATCGGCGGTCTGCTCTCTGTTGCACTTTCCTTCAGGTCGCCCTGACTGGCCGTTAGCCAGCACCCTGCCCTGTGGAGCCCCGACCTTCCTCGACACGGTGCCCGTCCGAGGACGGGCCCGTGGCGCGGCCACCCGGCCGACTCACCGTCCCGACCAGTCTGCCAGGTCGACGGCCGTTTGCGGGCCGGCCCCCCACCTGCCCCGCATCCCACCGTGTCGCCCGTCGCCGACCACCCCCCTCGATAGGGTGGCGGCCATGGAGACATCGGACGGTCGGCTCCCCCTGGAGGAACGACCCGACGCGCTGTCCATCGCCGCCCTCTACCGTCATGTCCAGGCCGCCATCGGCGCGGCGTTCCCACGGGGCCACCCCCAGTGGGTGCGCGGCGAGATCCAGAGCATCACCGATCGCACGGGGCACTGCTACATGGACTTGGTCGACCCCGACGCGCAACGCGGCCGCGACACCCCCGTGCTCAAGGTCAACTGCTGGGGCCGGACCTGGGGCCCGCTCAAGGCCGCGCTCGGCAGGCAAGGCGTCGTCCTCGAGCCCGGAATGGTGGTGTCGTTGCGGGGCCGCGTCGAGTTCTACCCGCCCAAGGGCCAGGTCAACTTCATCGCATCCGACGTCGATGTCACCGCGCTCCTGGGCCGGCTCGCGGCGCGCCGGGCCGCTCTGCTGCAGGCGCTCGAGGCCGAGGGCCTGTTGCGCCGGAACCAGTCCCTTCCCGTACCCGCCGTGCCCCTGCGGGTCGCCCTCGTGGCCAGCCGCGGCTCGGAGGGGTACAACGACTTCGTCGGTCAGCTGGTGGGGTCGGGGCTGGCGTTCTCGGTCGTCCTCTACGGCGCCAACGTCCAGGGCACGGGGGCGCCGGCGTCGGTGGCGAGGGCACTGCACGGCGCCTCGGGGTCGGGGTGCGACCTGGCCGTGCTGGTGCGCGGGGGCGGCTCGCGCGGGGACCTCGCCGCCTTCGACGCCGAGCTCGTGGCCCGCGCCGTGGCCACCATGGCGGTCCCGCTGTGGACGGGCATCGGGCACACCGGCGACCAGTCCGTCGCCGACATCGTCGCCAACCGGGCGTTCGTGACGCCGACGGCGTGCGGGCAGGAGCTCGCCCGCCTCGTGCGCGAGTGGTGGGAGTCGGTCGTCGGGTCGGGCGCGCGCATCGCACGGTCGGCCGGCGCGGTCGTCGACGCCGCGGCCGGGCGTGACAGGAGCGCGCGCCTGCGGCTGGGCAGCGCCACTCGCAGCCAGCTGCACCGGCACGCCGAGCGCCTGCAGTCGCGCGTCGGCACCGTCACCACCCAGGCGCGCCGCCAGCTCGACACCGCCGGTGCATCGGTCGACCGCCGGGCCGCGCGCCTCGGCCCGTGCGCGCTCGGCCAGCTCGACCGCCAACAGGACCGGACCGTCACCTGGCGCCGTCTCCTGGCCGCCTACGACATCGAACGGCAGCTCGAGCGCGGCTACACCATCACGGTGCGGCCCGACGGCCACGTCGTGCGGTCGGTGAACGAGCTGCAAAGGGGTGCGGTGGTGATCACGAGGTTCGCCGACGGCCGGGCGCGCTCGGCGGTGGAGTCCGTCGAGGCCACTGGGTCGCACGACTCGACGCACGAGGAGATCGGATGAGCACAGACGGACGCGACCACGCCGGGACCGATGCTGAGCCCCCCGTCGGGGAGCTCAGCTACACCGCCGCCAGTCGGGAGCTCGACGGCATCGTGGAGTTCTTCGAGAAGAGCGAGGTCGACGTCGACCAACTGGTCGCCCGGCTCGAGCGGGCGACCGCCATCGTGGACGAGCTCGACCGGCGCATCCGGCGCACCCGTGCCCAGGTCGAAGAGCTCGTCCCCAAGCTCGAGGCCGTCGGCCGCGCCGCCGACGAGGGCCGTCCCGGGCCCGAGGATCCCGGCCCGGCCGGCGCCGACGCCGGCGCCGGCGACGAGGACGAGGACGAGGACGAGGGCGACGTCGAGGGGGAGCAGCTGCCGTTCTGAGCATCGTGTGGGCGGCGGGTCCGCCGACGGGCCGTCAGGCGGCGGCCAACCCCACCGGCAGCTCGGCGAGGCCGCGCAGCGTGATGGCGTCGCGGTAGGCGACGTCGTCGCCACGCAGCTCGATGGCGGCGAAGCGCGTGAGGAGGCGGCTGAAACAGACCTGTCCCTCCAGGCGGGCGAGGGATGCGCCGAGGCAGAAGTGGATGCCACTGCCGAAGCTCATCGGCGGCCCCTCGTCGCGTCGCAGGTCGAGGCGCTCGGGGTCACGGAAGCGCCGAGGATCACGGTTGGCCGCTCCCAACAGCGTCATGACGTTCTCACCCGCACGGATCGTCTGGCCTGCCATTTCGACGTCGCGAGTGGCCGTGCGGCCGTCGAGCTGCACCGGGCTGTCCCACCGCAGGAGCTCCTCCACCGCACGCTGCACGGCGGTGGCGTCGTCGACCCACGACCGCAGGCCGGAGAGCTCGTCGGGGTGGCGCAGCAGCGCCAAGAGGCCGTTGCCGATCAGGTTGGTGGTGGTCTCGAAGCCGGCCGCGAACAGCAGGATGGCGGTCGAGACGACCTCGTCCTCGGTGAGGCGGTCCGAGCCGTCGGACACGGCGATGAGCTCTGACAGCAGGTCGCCCGCGGGCCGCCGCCGGCGCTCGGCGACGAGGTCCCGGAAGTAGTCCTCCATGGTGATGCGCGACGCCCGGGCGCCGCGCAGGTCCTCGAGCCCCGACATGGGCTCGAGGATCACCGTCGCCGCCCGCACGAGGCCCTGGAACCGGGCGCGGTCGGCGACCGGCACGCCGAGCAGCTCACCGATCACCGCCACCGGGAGCGGGAAGGCGAGCTCCTTCATCACGTCGACGGCGTCACCCCCGGCACCGCGTTCGGCCATCGTGTCGAGCAGGCCGTCGCACAGGGCGATCACGCCCGGTCGCAGCGCTTCGACCGTGTTCGGGGTGAAGGCCCGGGCGACCAGGCCGCGCAGGCGGGTGTGATCCGGAGGATTGAGGGTCAGCATCGACTGCCGGCGTCCGAAGAACTCGGTGAAGTCCGCGATCTCCTCGGCCGGGATCCCCCACCGGGCGGTGCGCATGCGGATCAGCTCGTCGTGGTCGGACTCCTTGCCGAAATGCGGGACCCGCAGCACCTGCTGGCAGTCCGCATAGCGGGTGACGATCCAGCTCCCGATGCTCGACCGGAAGATCGGCGCGTGCTCCCGGATGCGGGCGTAGCGGGGGTAGGGATCGGCGCGCCCCGCCGGCGTGGCGAGCAGCGCCACGAGCTCGGCGTCGAGGTCGACGGGCCCGGCGACCGTCGGACGGTCGGCGGCGGGCCCGTCCGCGACGACAGGCCCGGCCGGGGCGAGGGGGGCGACGGGGTCGGCCATGGTTCAGTGGATCCGACGTTCGCGGTCGCGCCAGTAGGGCTCGCGCAGCTCGCGCTTGAGGACCTTGCCCGACGGGTTGCGCGGCAGGGTGTCGACGACGTCCACCGAGGTGGGGCACTTGTAGTGCGCCAGGCGCTCCCGGCAGAAGGCGATCACCGCCGCCTCGTCGAGGGTCGCGCCCGGGGCGGCCACGCAGACGGCCTTCACGGTCTCGCCCCACGTGTCGTCGGGGACGCCGATCACCGCGGCGTCGGCGACCCCCGGCGCGGCGAGCAGCACGTTCTCCACCTCGGCGGGGTAGATGTTCTCGCCGCCGGACACCACCATGTCCTTGATGCGGTCGTGCAGGAAGAGGTAGCCCTCGTCGTCGAGGTACCCGGCGTCACCGGTGCGCAACCAGCCGTCGTCGCCGATGGTGCGGGCCGTCTCCTCGGGCTTGTCCCAGTACCCGAGCATGTTGAAGCCCGAGCGGGTGCGGATCTCGCCCACCGCGCCCGCCGGCACCTCGGCCCCGGTGTCGGGGTCCACGACCTGCAGCTCGACGCCGGGCAAGGGCTTGCCCGCGGCGCGCAACAGGTGACGACGAGGGCCGGCCGGGTCATGGTCGTCCTGGGCCAGGCGGACGATGGCGCCCGTCGTCTCGGTCATGCCGTAGACCTGGGCGAAACGGCACCCCAGGACGTCGATGCAGCGCGCCAGGACGTCCTCGGCGATGGGGGAGGCGCCGTAGTAGACGGTGTCGAGGCTCGACAGGTCGGCCTCGGCGACGGCCGGCGTGGCCAGGAGCAGCATCAGCACCGCCGGCACGAGGAAGGCGTGCGTGATGCGCTCGGCGGCGACGAGGCGCAGCAGCTCGACCGGGTCCATGTCGCGCAGGATGACCGACGTGCCGCCGCGCGACATCCCGCTCAACGCCCATCCCGAGCCCCCGATGTGGAACAGCGGCATGGCCACCAGGCTCACGGTCCGGTCGTCGATCTCGAAGGCCTCCCCGGCGGCCTGCTCGAGCATGCACCGGATGTTGGCGTTGGCGAGCATCACGCCCTTGGGGAGCCCGGTGGTGCCCGACGTGTACAGCTGCATGGCCACGTCCTGCGGTCCGCCCTCGTAGCCGGGGTCGGCCGCGGGCCGGTCGGCTCCCCAGTCCTCGTAGCCGACGCGGCGAGCCAGGTCGGAGGCGCCGCCGATGTCGGCGTCGGCCTTGGGGTCGCCGAGGACGACCACGCGCGACACCGAGGGGAGGCCGCTGTGCATGCCGGCCAGGCATGGCACGAGCTCGGGGTGGACGACCAGCACGGTGGCGCGTGAGTCGTCGATGACGGCGGCCATCTCGGGTGGTGCGAGGCGCCAGTTGACGGCGACGTTGACCGCGCCGGTCAGGGCCCCGCCGAAGAGGACCTCGAAGTACTCGAGCCCGTTGCGATCGAGGAAGGCGACCCGGTCGCCGGGCCCGACCCCGTCGGCCTGCAGCGCCTGGGCCACACGGCAGGCCTGGTCGTGGTGCTGTGCCCACGTGACGGTCCTGTCGCCGAACCGGAACATGGGCCGCTCGGCGTGCTCGGCCACGTTTGCCCGGAACATGCCGGCCACGCTGGAGTGTCGCACGTCTCCCCCTCCCCACGAGCCGCCGGTGGCGACCACCGGGCCCGCCCCACTGTAGGGCGGGGCCATGGCGGCGTGGCACCCCGGCGAGCGGCCGGGGCCCGTCGGGCCTCTACCATCGGGCGCATGCCGGACGACCGCCTCTACTTCCGCCAGCTGCTCTCGGGACGCGACTTCGCGCCCGGCGACCCCGTGGCGGGCCAGATGGTCAACTTCTGCTACCTGATCGGTGACCGCCAGACCGGCGAGGCCGTGGTCGTCGACCCGGCCTACGACGTCGGCGCCCTCCTCGACGTGCTCGCCGCCGACGGCATGCGGTGCACGGGTGTGCTCGCCACCCACTTCCACCCCGACCACGTCGGCGGGGACCTGATGGGCTACCGGATCGAAGGCATCACCGACCTCCTCGCCGCCGTGCAGGCGCCCGTGCACGTGCAGCGCGACGAAGCCCCGTGGGTCGTGCGGGCCACCGGCGTGGGGGAGGGCGACCTCGTGCAGCACCACAGCGGCGACGTGGTGCGGGTGGGGGAGGTGGACATCGAGCTCGTCCACACGCCCGGCCACACGCCCGGCAGCCAGTGCTTCCACGTCGACGGGCGCCTCGTCTCGGGCGACACCCTGTTCCTCGACGGGTGCGGGCGCACCGATCTCCCCGGAGGCGACGCCGAGCAGATGTACGAGTCGCTCACCACCCGGCTGGCGCGCTTCGGGGACGACACCGTCTTGTACCCGGGGCACCTCTACTCGCCCGAGCCCTCCGCCAGCCTGGGGGACACCCGCCGGCGCAACTACGTCTTCCGTCTGCGCTCACCCGAGCAGTGGATGACGATGTTCGGCTCCTGATCGCCCGTCGCGTGGCCCCGGGGCCCGGCCTTGGCGATGTGGGGACGGCCTCGTCACCCGCCGGGCGCGGGCTTGTCCAGGATGGCGAGCATCTTCTCCTGGGTGTCCACGATCGCCTTCTGACGCTCGACGATGTCGTGGGTGGACAGGTCCCGGAGGATCGCCAGGATCTTGTTCTGCCCCTCCAGGATGTCGAGCTGGTGCGTCGCCATGGCGTGCAGGGCGATCAGGGTCTCGTGGTCGGCCACGGCGCGGGCGTCGCTGGCGGTCTGCGCCCGGTTGGCGCTCACCTGCAACGAGACCATGATCGACAGCTGGGGCAGGTTGAGGATCGTGAGCAACAGCGGCCACGGCGTCTTGTCGAACCCGACCACGTTGCCGGCGAAGAGCCACACCACGATGGACACGGTGATGAACAGAAAGACCCACATCGACCCGCAGAAGGTGTTGACGGCGTCGGCGATCTTGTCGAGGACCCGGTTGCCCCGCACCTGCCTCGACACCACCAGCTGGGGCTTGTGGAGGTGCGGGGCCCGGCGGATGGCCTCGGCGGCCTCGGCGGCATGCTCGGCGGCCGCCGCCCCCCGCCCGGTGGTGTAGATCCCCCGGCGCACGCGGGTCGGTGGTGTCCCCGGGGCCGGGGCGTGCTCCTCGGTGGTGGCGGACTTTCCCATTGCGGTCTCCTCCGGGCCGGGTCACGCCGCCGAGGGGCGGTGGACGACACCACTTCAGCACCTACGGCCCCGGCGTCGCGCCATGGCCGCCCCGGCACCGGCACCGCACGCCGCGGGCGCCGCGTACCGGGGGCCGCGCACCCGGGCCGCGCACCCGGGGCCGCGCACCCGGGCCGCGCACCCGGGGCCGCGCACCCGGGGTCGCGCACAGGCTGGCGCCGCCCGCCGCCCCGGTAGGGTCGTGCCCGCCCATGGTGCCTGACCCGAGCTCCACCATCGCCGTCGTCGGCGCGTCCCTGGCCGGCCTGCGCGCCGCCGAGTCCCTGCGCGCCGCCGGCCACACCGGGACCATCACGCTCATCGGCGCCGAGCCGCACCTGCCGTACGACCGCCCGCCGCTGTCGAAGCAATTCTTGGCGGGCACGTGGGGCCTCGACCGGGTGCTGCTGCGGCCGGCGGACAAGATCACCGCCCTCGGCCTCGACCTTCGCCTCGGGCACCACGCCGGCGCCCTCGACGTGGAACGGCACACCCTCGAGCTCGACGACGGCGCCGTGGTGCGGTTCGACGGCCTCGTGCTCGCCACCGGCGCCCATCCCCGCCACCTCCGCGGGGCGCCCCCGCTCGCCGGCGTGCACACGTTGCGCACCCTGGAGGACTCCATCGAGCTCGGACGGGTGGCCGCGGTCGACGGCGCCCGCGTGGTCGTGGTCGGGGCGGGGTTCATCGGGTCCGAGGTGGCCGCCACCTGCCGGGGGCGCGGGGCGAGCGTCACCGTGGTCGAGGCGCTGCCCGAGCCGCTCGCCCGGGTGCTCGGCGTCGAGATGGGCGCGGCGTGCGCCGCCCTGCACGCCGCGCACGGCGTCGACCTCGTGGCGGGGACGGGCGTGACGGGGTTCGAGGACGCCGGTGGGCGCGTGCGCGGCGTGCGGCTCGACGACGGACGGGTGATCGAGGCGGACGCCGTGGTCGTCGGCATCGGCGTCGTGCCCACCACGGACTGGCTCGAGGGCGCCGGGCTCGAGATCGACGACGGCGTGGTGGCGGACGCCACGCTGCATGCCGCCGACGACGTGGTGGTCGCCGGCGACGTCGCCCGCTGGTTCGACGAGACGCTCGGCGCCCACATCCGGATCGAGCACTGGACCAACGCCGCCGAACAGGGGGCCACCGCCGCTCGGAACCTCCTCGCCGGCCGGGCCCAGGCGGCGCCGTACGTCTCGGTCCCGTATTTCTGGTCCGACCAGTACGACGTGAAGATCCAGGTCATCGGGCACCCCGGCCCCGACGACGAGATCGCGGTGGTGGACGGGTCGACGGCCGAGCGCCGCTTCGTGGCCCTCTACGGCCGCCAGGGACGGTTCACCGCCGCCCTCGGCTTCAGCCGTCCCCGCCAGCTGATGGGCTACCGCCCCTTGCTCGAGGCGGGGGCGAGCTTCGACGAGGCTCGGGCACACCGGCCGGGCTGAGCACCGCCGCCGAGCGCACCGTGCCGGGGCCCGACGGGCCCTGCGGCGCGGTCGACGGTGCCGCCGTCGCCGGCCGGCGCCCCGCCTCCACGCGTCGGCGCGGCATCCGGCTGCGCATGACGCGCATCGACGCCAACAGCCGCCGGCCGTCCTCGGGCCCGGGATGGCGGCCGCCATAGGCGCTCGCCTCCACGACGCCGGCCAGGGCTTGCCACGTCCCGGACGGGTCGCCGGCCACCTCGTCGATGGCCGCCGCGTACTCCGTCAGGGTCTCGCCGGGGCGCCGCGCCCGCCCGGCGCGCCGTCCCGCCGCCTCGATGCCCCGGGCGGCCTGTGCCGCCCAGGTCCGCGGGCGGCGCCGGCGCCGCCGCAGCGCCAGGGTCGTGCCCGCCCCGACGCCGACGACGAGCCCGATGGGCAGCCACGGCAGCCGGGAGAGCACGCCCGCCGCCTCGTGCACCAGCGTCGACCCCGGCGAGGGGTTGGCGAGGGGGACCACGGCGGTGGGGTCGAAGCTCCGCCATCCGTAGCCCGGGAACCAGACCTGGACCCAGGCGTGGGCGTCGCGGGCCTGCACGTCGTACAGGTCGGTGATCGGGTTGTAGGGCCCGGGGACGAATCCCACGGCCTCGCGCGCCGGGATCCCGATCGACCGCAGCATGACGGCCATGGCGGTGGAGATCTGCTCGCAGAAGCCGGTGCGGTTCCCGAACAGGAACTGGTCGACGGTGTCCTGTCCGGGTCGCAGCGGCGGGATGTCCGTGGCGTAGTGGGTGTGCGTGGCGATCCAGCCGATGAGGGCCTGGACCTTGTCGTAGGTGGACGGCGCGCGGGCCGCGACGTTCTCGGCCAGCGCCTGCGCCCGGGCGATGCCGGGCGGCAGCTGCAGGTACCGCGCCCGCAGGCCCGCAGGGTCCTGTGCCGGCCCCGGCGCGGCGCGCAGCTGGTCGGGTGACGGGGTGCTCACGTAGGACTGCACCGTGTAGATGGCGCCGGGCCCGAGCCCGATGGGGGAGATGAGCGTGCCGGCGTCGGTGGAGAAGAGGTCGCTCGACGGGAACCACACCTCGTGCGCGCTGTCGGCGTGGAACACGAGGTTGGGCGACGACTGCACGACGTAGAAGGTCTGCAGGTCGCTCTGCGCTCCCACCGGGGCCCGGTCCGGGCCGGGGATGATGAACGGCGATCCCGCCGTCAGCTGCGACGTCCCGTGCTGTGTCGCCTTCCAGCTGGTGCCGTCCCAGGCGTCGAAGGTCTCTCCCACCCAGTACGACGGGCGCTGGGCTCGCACCCGCATGACCACCGTGTCGCCGAGCCCGCCCCGAAGCGCGGTGTCCAGGCGGTTGGCGAAGCCGAGGTATCCCCCCACCCGGCTGGCGCCCGCCCGGCTCCCCGGCTTGGCGAGCTGCGCCACCCGCCCGTCGCCGGCCAGACCCCCCGGGATCGGGATCTGCGAGCCCGGCCCGGCGTTGGCCGGGAAGTCGATGCGGCCGGCCACGTGCGGGGCGGGCATCACGACGAGCACGGCGGTGCCCGTCACGGCGACCGACGCGAAGGTGGCGACGAGGCCGCGGGCGCGCAGCCGGCCCCCGTGGCTGGCCGAGCTCCACATGGCGAGCAGGCCCACGAGGCCGAAGGCCAGCCACGCCAGCACGTACGCCCCGAAGGCGATGTCGATCGCCTGGGCGGCGGCGACGGCCATGAGGCTCGCCGACCCGGCCAGGGAGAAGGCGAGGTCTCGTCGGGCCGGGACGTCGAAGGCATGCGCCACCTGGACCCACACGAACAGCACGGCGAGGGGGTTCTCCACCGTGCTCACGTCGTAGATGGCCTGGCCCGTGAGCTGGCGGAAGAACCACACGAAGGCGAGGACGGCCGCCCCGGCGAGGATGGGCTTGATCCACCCCATCGGCCGCTGGCGCGTCCGGTACGACAGCACCATGCCCAGGACGACGAGCGTCGTCGAGGCCACCGCCACGCCCCACGACAGCTCGCCCTCGGCGCGGCACGCGGCGATGCCGGTCACCACCGCCCCCGCGCACGCCAGGCGCAGGGTGATCGAGTGCTCGGGTGGGCCCGGACGGTTGGCGCGCCTGACGGCGTCGAGCACGCTCACCGGCGCCGCGACGATCCCGGGGAGATGCCGGCGGTGTCACCGGTCCGGACGCCCGTGGCCGCGCCGTCGGCCTCGGCGACGGCGCGCGCCAGTCGCCGCCCCGCCGTGCGGCGGTCACCGACGATCGCCACGGTGCGGCCGTCGTCCTCCGTCGTGACGAGGAGCACCGGTGTCCCCCGGTCGACGAGCGCCACGACGGTGCCGAGGGCCCGTTCCGCCACCCGCTCGGCGGCCTCGGGGTCGGCCGGGAGTCGCACGTCCACGGCCAGGGGCTCGGCGGTCGGCCCCTCCATCTCGCGCACCATCAGCTCGCCGCTGTGGGCCGTGCCCGGCCAGTGCACCCAGCGCCGGTGGTCACCGGGCCGGTAGGGGCGGACGCCGCGGGGCTCGCCCACCTGCACGGGGGCCCGCTGCATGCCCTCGCCGGCGGTGTCCTGGCGCCCGCGCGGCAGCGGGAGCGGCCGGCCCAGGCGCGGCCCCACGTGGAGGTGGCGCGGGAGCTCGACCACGCGGGTGCGGCGCCACCACAGCAGGCCGAAGGGAGCGGCGCTGGCGAGCTCCACCACCACGCGGCGGTGCACCCCGCGCCCCTCGGGCAGGAGCGTCAGGGGCTCGGTCCCGGGTCGGCCGGGCTCGCCATCGCCGGCCAGCGCCCCACCGGGTGCGTGCCCCGGTGCGCCCCGGTGCGGGCCGCCCGGCCCCACGAACACCTCGGGGCCTGGGGGGTCGAGGGGCGTGGCCCGGACCCGCGTGGTGGTCGCCACCGTCAGGTCGGCCGGCAGGCCGGCGGTGGCGTCGGCGGGAGCCTCCACCACGGTGATCCGGGCCCGGGCGACCACCACCGCCGGCGCCGCCAGCCCGACGAGCAGCACCCCGGCGAGCAGGTCGCCCACGGCCTGGACCCATCCGGCACCGCTGTTGTGGGCCACCAGCCACCACGCCAGGAGCACGCCGGCGCAGCTCACCAGGGGGCCGAGGGGCCGGATGGGGCGCACCCCGCGTCTGCAGCGGCCGCCGCCGCCGCCGGAGGAGCGGGGCCGTGCGGCCCGCCCGGTCACGGGCGGGGGGCGGGAGTGGTGTCGAGCAGCGCGCGGACCACGACGACGCCCTGCTCGACGCCCCCGTCGGTGAGGAGGCGGTGCGCCAGGCAGGCGACGCCCACCGCCTTCACGTCGTCGGGGGTCACGAACGGGCGGCCCGACAGCACGGCGTGGGCCTGGGCCGAACGGATGAGCCAGATGGCGGCGCGCGGGCTCGCACCCAGGCGGACGCCGGTGGCGTTGCGACTGGCGCGGCACAGGGCCACGGCGTACTCGGCGATGGCCGGCGCCACCTCGACGGACTCGGTGGCGCGTTGTGCGGCGAGCCAGCCCTGCGTGGTGCACACCGGGCGCAGCTCCTCGAGCGCGAACCTGCCGCCGCTGTGGCGCACGAGGCGCGCCTCGGTCTCCTCGTCGGGGTAGCCGATCGCCGTCGCCAGCGCGAACCGGTCGAGCTGGCTCTCCACGAGCGGGTACGTGCCGAGCTGGGAGAAGGGGTTCTGCGTGGCGATGACCAGGTGCGGGCGCGGCAGCGGCCAGGACTCGCCGTCCACGCTCACCTGCTGCTCCTCCATGGACTCCAACAGGGCGGCCTGCGTGCGCGGCGGGGTGCGGTTGAGCTCGTCGACCAGCACCACGTGCGCGAACACCGGGCCCGGGCGGAAGTCCCAGGTCCCCGCGTCGGGGGAGAACACCGACACGCCCGTGACGTCGGACGGCAGGAGGTCGGGGTGTCCCTGCACGCGCGACAGCTCGGCCCCGAGCGACACCGCGAGCGCCCGCGCCAGCACGGTCTTGCCCACGCCCGGGACGTCCTCGATGAGCAGGTGGCCGCCCGACAGCGCGGCAATGGCGGCCGCCGTGAGCGCCCCGGGTGTGCCGAGCAGGACCCGGCTGAGGTTCTCGACGAGGTCGCGCCCGAGGCCGATGGCGGCGTCGAGGTCGGCGGCGTCGTCGGGGAAGGGGCCCTCGAGCATGCCGGCGAGCGCTCCCACCTGGGGGCCCACACCCGCGCGCCGGCCCCCGGCCACGCCCACGGGGCTGTCCGAGGTCCCCTGCTGATCCCCGAAGTGGGCGCGCTCCATCAGGTCCACGTTATCGGCAGGCCCGCGGCCGTACTGTACGCACCACCAGGGACAACCCCGCTGACGTGGGCACAACTCGGCCCGCGGTCAGAACTCCAGGGTGGACAATTCGGGCACGGCGCGCAGGGCCCGCTGGCGGGCCGCCAACCAGCGCTCGCGCGCCGCCGCCCGGCGGACGTCGCTCGTCGCGGGCTCGACCACCGCCGAGGGCCGCCAAGCGGCGGCCACGTCGGCTTCGTCGGCCCACGTCCCGATGGCCATGCCGGCGAGGTAGGCGGCGCCGAGCGTGGTCGCCTCGGTGACCGGCGAAATCTCCACGGGTCGGCCGGTGGCGTCGGCCAGGGCGCGCACGAACGTGGGGTTGGCCGACATGCCCCCGTCGACGCGCAACGAGGCGATGGTCATGGCCGTGTCGGCCTCCGCCGACTCGAGGAGGTCCGCGCCGCGGTGTGCCACCCCTTCCAGCACGGCGCGCACCATGTGGGGACGCCCGGTGCCGCGGGTGATCCCGACGAAGGTCCCGCGTGCCCCGAAGTCCCAGGCCGGCGCCCCCATCCCCAGCAGCGCGGGCACGAACCACACGTCACCGGTGTCGTCGCACTGCACCGCGACCCGGTGGGAGTCCGCCGCGCTGTCGATGATGCCGAGGTCGTCGCGCAGCCACTCCACGCACATGCCGGCGGAGAGCATGACGGCCTCGACGCCCCAGGTCTTCCTGCCCGACCGCTGCCAGGCGACGATCGGGAACGTCCCGGCGCCGCCACGCCGGGCGAAGCGGGGGCGGGTCTCGCCCACGCAGAGGTCGAGCATGCCGCCGGTGCCGAACGTGGCCTTGGCCATGCCCGGCCGCGTGCACCCCTGCCCCACGAGCGACGCCTGCTGGTCGCCGGCGATGCCGCAGATCGGCGGCGCCCCGGGCAGCGCGCTCGCCGCCCCCACCGCGCCCGACGAGTCGACGATGGCGGGGAGCACGCCGCGCGGGATGCGCAGTGCCTCGAGCATGGCGTCGTCCCATGCCGACCCGTCACCGCCCACCATCCCGGTGATCCCGGCGTTGGTGGCGTCGGTGACGTGGACGGTTCCCCGCGACAGCGTCCACGCCACCCACGTGTCCACCGTGCCGAAGCACAGGTCGCGGGCGCGCTCGGGATCGGCCATGTCGAGGAGCATGGCGAGCTTGGTCGCCGACTCGTTCGGCGCCACCCGTATGCCCTGGTCCCGGAGGGCCAGGCAGGTGCCCACGGTGCGCAGGTCCTGCCACCCGATGCCCGGGCCGACGGGTTCCCCGCTGACGCGGTCCCACACGATGGTCGAGCCCCGCTGGTTGGCGATGCCCACGGCGTCGACCGGGCCACCGGCCTGCACCACCGTGCCCGCCACGTCGAGCACGGCGGCCGCCATGACGGCCGCGTCGAACTCGACGAAGCCCGGCGCCGGCGACGAGGGCAGCACCGGCACGTGCCGGACGTGGGCGACGGTCCCGTCGGGCTCGACCACCCCGGCGCGGACGCCCGAGGTGCCCACGTCGACCACGAGGATGCTCACGACGCCCGCCCTCCTACCGGTCGCGCCGGCTCACGGCCAGTGGACCTCGCCGAAGGGCGAGGGCAGGCCGAGCTTCCCGGGATTGAGGATGCCGCGGGGATCGAGCGCGTTCTTGAGGTCGACGAGCACGTCGAACGCGCCTCCCAGGGCCTCCGCCACGAACCGCCCCCGGTTCAGGCCGATGCCGTGGTGGTGGCTGATGGCCCCCCCGTGGGCCCGCACGGTGTCCATGACGACGCGCCACGCCGCCGCGTAGTAGCGCTCGGCCCAGGCGTCGGCCGCGTCGATCCCCGACGGGTCGTCGTCCGGCGGGTCGTCGCCCGGCGGGCCGTCGGTGCCGGCGGCCTCGGGCATCCGCCCGGCGAAGGTGAAGTACAGGCAGGCGCCGTCGACATAGGCGTGCGACTGGTGGGCCGACGCCGCCAGGGTGCCGTCGAGGTCCTGCAGCGCGGCCACGCAGGCGGCGTAGATGCCCGGCAGCGACGACCAGCGCGCCGCGATCTCGATGGTGTCGACCACGATGCCGGCGCGGTACAAGGGGGCCAGCGCCGAGACGTCGTTGCGGTGCCCCACCCACCGCTGCACGAGGGCCTCGTCGAGGGCGGTCGCGCCCCCCGACGCGCACTCGGCCTCGACGATCCGCAGCGTGGCGTCGAGCAGGCCCTTGTCGGCCTCGTCGAGGACCACGAGGACGCAGTGGTCGCCGGACTCGAAGTTCCGGGCCGACTCGACGTGGTCGTAGAGGCGCAGGACCGCCGGGGTGCCGCCGCGGCGCAGGATGCGCCGGCAGGCGTCGAGCCCGTCGGCGAAGCCCGGAAACCCGAACGCCCGCCGGCCTTCGGCGGCGGCCACGGGGTGGAGGCGCAGCTGCGCCTCGGTGATCACGCCCAGGACCCCCTCGGAGCCGACGAACACCTGGGTCAGGTCGGGGCCCACCGCGGCGCGCGGCCCTGTCCCCGAGGTGCGGATCAGGCGACCGTCGGCCAGGGCGACCTCGAGCCCGGCCACCATGTCCTCGATCTTGCCGTAGCGGGTGGAGTACTGCCCCGCGCCGCGGCAGGCCACCCAGCCCCCGACGGTGGACAGGTCCATCGACTGCGGCCAGTGGCCGAGCGTCGTGCCCGTGGCCCGCAGCGCCACCTCCAGGTCGGGGCCGAACGTGCCGGGGCGCACGTCGGCGAGCAGCGACGTCGTGTCCACGTCGACCACGCCCGCCAGGCCGCACAGGTCGAGGGCCACGCCCCCGAACACCGGGACGCTGGCGCCGCACACCCCGGAACGTCCTGCGATGGCCGTCACCGGCACGCGGGCGTCGTGGCAGGCGGCGAGCACCGCGGCCACCTGGTCGGCATCCGTGGGCCGCGCCACGGCGCCCGGACGGGCCGGCACCGCGCCGCGCATCGCCCACCGGATGGCGAGCGGCCACCAGTCGCGGCCGGCCTCGGTGCGATCGGCGTCCTCGACGGTGACGTGGGCGCACACCGACCGCAACCGCTCGAGCAGGTGGTCGCCCACGGGCACGCGCGGGCCGAGCAGGTGGTCGGTGACCTCGCCGGGGGCGGCGTCGACCGGTGTCACCGGGGTGGGCACGGTCGTCATGGCACGGTCGTCATGGCACGGTGGGCACGGTCGTCATGGCACGGTGGGCACGGGGTCGAGCCCGGCCCGGGCGAGGTCGCGGCGCGCCCGGTCGGCGAAGGTGGCCGCATCCACGGCCGCGTCAGCGGGGTCACGTCCCCACTCCGGGGCCAGCAGCTCGGCGACGCCGGGCGCGGCCTCGGCGGCCGCCACCGCCCGGCGCAGCACGGCACGAGTCCGGCGGGCCAGGACGTCCTCCACGGTCATGGCCATCTCGTGGCGCGCCGCCCACAGCGCCTCCACGCGGAGATGGGGAAGGCCCGGGACGAGCGGCTCGAGCAGCTCGGGCCGACCCGACGCCAGCTCGAGCACCGCGGGCGCCTCGCCACCGTGGCGGGCCACGAGGGCGGCGAAGACGTCCTCATCGATCCCGAACCGGGCCGCCGCCGCCGGCCGGCGCAGCTGCTCGAGACCCGAGGCGCCGCGCAGCGCCAGGTGCTTCGTCGGACAGCGGCGCGCGCCGGCGGGGGCGCCGGGCCCCAGGCGGCGCACCACCACGTCCATGGTGTCCTGCGCCATCCGGCGGTAGGTGGTGAGCTTCCCGCCGGTCACCGTGACCATGCCGTGCGGTGACACGCGCACGGTGTGGCGCCTCGACAGGTCGGCCGTGCGGGCACTGACCCGGTGGCCGTCGGCCGGCGCCAGCAGCGGGCGGAGCCCCGCCCATACCGCGGTGACGTCGGCGCGCTCGAGCGGGCGCGTGACGACGCCGTTGGCGGCGCCCAGGACGTAGTCGACGTCCTCGGGAAGGCAGGCCGGGTCGTCGAGCGGCCCGTCCCAGTCGGTGTCGGTCGTGCCCAGGTACACGTCGTCCCCGTCGGCCCACGGCACGACGAACACCGACCGCCGGTCCTTGGGCACCGGCAGGACCGCGGCGATGTCGGCGGGCAGCTTCGACCGGGACACGGTGACGTGGATGCCCTTGGCGGGGCGGATCGAGTGGGGGTGCGACGGCTCCTCGAGCGCGCGCAGGTCGTCGGCCCACACGCCGGTGGCGTTGACGACCACCTGGGCCCGCACCTCGAACTCCGGCGCCGGCGCCGCGCCGGTCCCGGAGGCTGCGCCGGTCCCGGGCACCGCCGGGCGCACCCGGGCGCCGCGCACGGCGCCCGCGTCGTCGGTGACGAGACCCGTCACCTCGGCGTAATTGACCACGACGGCGCCGTGGTCGAGCGCGGCGGTGCGGGCGACGGCCAGGGTGAGCCGCGCGTCGTCGACGCGCGCGTCGTAGTACAAGAAGCCCGCCACGAGGCGGTCCGTGCGCAGCGTCGGCAGGTGCGCCAGGGTCTCGGCCCGGTCTATGCGCCGGTGGCGCCGCCCGATGCGCAACCCGCCGGTGAGGTCGTAGAGGGTCAGGGCGGTCGCGTAGGTCCGGGCGACGCTCTTGTTCACGATGCCGTCGCGCCCGAACAGCGGGATGAGGAAGGGGAGCGGGGCGACGAGGTGGGGTGCGTTCTCGAGCAGCCGCTGGCGCTCGTGGAGCGCTTCGTAGACGAGCCGGAAGTCGCGCTGCTGGAGGTAGCGCAGCCCTCCGTGCACCATCTTGGAGGACTTCGACGACGTGCCCGAGGCGAAGTCGTGGCGTTCCACCAGCGCAGCGCGCAACCCCCGGGCGGCGGCGTCGAGGACGACACCGGCGCCGGTGATGCCACCGCCGATCACGAGGACGTCGAAGGTCTCCTCCTCGAGCCGGCGAAGGGCCTCGGCCCGGTCGAACCCGCGGTGTGCCGACGGGGAGGAGGCGCGATCCGGCGGCATCGGGCCAGCCTGCCACAGCCGCGCCCGGGACCACCCCGCCGCGTCCCACCGACGCGTGGGTGCCGGCACGGTGGGACGTAGAGTCCCCGACGATGCGCGAGGGCACCCCGCCGTCCGCCTCGACACCGGGCCCCGCCAGCCCCCCGCCCAACGCCTCTACGAGCGGTCCGGCCACCGGCCCGTCCCGGACGACAACGGCAACCGCTCCGCCAGCTACTGGGGGGAGAAGGCGCTCGGTCAGGGCCCGGCGTGAACGGGCGCGGCGGCCACCTCCGGGTGCCACAGTGGGAGAACCGGGTGCCCGCAGCGCGACATTTCAACAATGGTTGTCAAAAAACAATCGTTGGTGATAGGGTCGGCGACGCCATGCGCCCCCCCGACGAGATCACCGCCCTCTTCCGCGCCCAGGGCCGGAAGGTGACGGCGCAGCGGCAGTGCATCTTCCGCCTGCTGCAGGGGGACGTGAGCCATCCCACCGCCGAGACGATCCACGCCGCGGCCAGGGCGGAGATGGAGACGATCTCGCTCAAGACCGTCTACCAGACCCTGCACGAGCTGGCCGCCATGGGTGAGATCGCCGCCCTCGACCTCGGCACCGGGACGACCAGGTTCGACCCCAACGTGGACGGCGTCCACCACCACCTGGTGTGCCGTGGGTGCGGCAAGGTGCGTGACCTGCACGCCGACTTCAGCGCCGTCACGGTGCCCGTCGGCGCCGACGAGGGGTTCGACGTGGGCGAGGCCGAGGTCGTGTTCAGAGGGCGCTGCCGCCAGTGCCGCGCCCGTGGGAGCCGCCGAGCAGGCCGCCGCGGCGAAGCACCCGTCACCGTATGAGGGCGGGGCGCCGGGTTCCCCCGAGCGCGCCCGGCCCGCGATTGTCCAGACAAGTAGAACCGATGAAGGAGAAAGGGAGCACCGTGCCCGCACTGAAGGGATCCCAGACCGAGAAGAACCTGAAAGAGGCGTTCGCAGGTGAGAGCCAGGCGAACCGCCGGTACCTGTACTTCGCGCAGAAGGCCGACGTCGAGGGCTATCCGGACGTCGCCGCGTTGTTCCGCTCCGTCGCCGAGGGCGAGACGGGGCACGCCTTCGGGCACTTCGACTTCCTCCGCGAGGTCGGGGACCCGGTGACCGGTGTGCCGGTGGGCCCGACGGCGGACAACCTGAAGTCCGCCATCGAGGGTGAGACCTACGAGTACACCGAGATGTACCCGGGCTTCGCCCGCACGGCGCGCGACGAAGGCTTCGCCGACATCGCCGACTGGCTCGAGACGCTGGCCCGCGCCGAGAAGAGCCACGCCGGCCGCTTCACCGAGGGCCTGAAGGCCCTGACCTGACCGGAGGCGCCGGCGACATCCGGCGATCCGCCGCACATCGGGCCGGCCCGGTTCGTCCGGGCCGGCCCGGTTCGTCCGGGCCGGCCCGATGATCTCCACCGGCACCCGCTCCACCGAAACCAAGGACGTTCCCCCATGGACGGCACCCCCCGCACGCTCACGCTGGACGACATCGAGGACTTGCGCGCCTATGAGCGCGGTCGCGAGGACTACCGGCGGGCGGTGATCGAGCTCAAGCGTCGCCGCCGCGTGACGGTGGGGCCGATCGTGTCGCTCGTGTTCGAGAACCGCGAGACGGTGCGGTCACAGGTCCAGGAGATGGCGAGGGCCGAGCGCATGGCGTCCGACGAGCAGATCCAGAAGGAGCTCGATGTCTACAACCCCCTCATCCCCGGGCCCGGGGAGCTCTCGGCGACGCTGTTCATCGAGCTGACCGGCGAGCACCTGCTGCGCCGGTGGCTGCCCCGGCTCGTGGGCATCGAGCGCTCCGTCGTCCTCCGGCTGACCGGGGGGTCGTCCGACGGGGGCGAGGAGGTGCGCGCCGAGCCCGAGGCCGCCCACGAGGAGGCGCTCACCCGGCCCACCGTCACGGCGTCGGTGCACTACGTGCGTGTCTCGCTGAGCCCGGACCAGGTGGAACGTTTCGCCACCGGGCCCGTCGTCCTGGTGATCGACCATCCCGAGTACCGCCAGGAGGCCGAACTGCCCGACGAGGTGCGGGCCGAGCTCCTCACCGACCTCCGCGGTTGACCGCCGGCCACCGCCGGCACCCCGCTGGCCACCGCGGGCATGCTCGGTGTCCCGCCGGCACCCCGCTGACCTGGGGTTCCATGCCCACGGAGGCGACGGGCCCGGGGCGCCCGGGGCGGGGCCGGGGCGGGCCCGGGGCGGGGGACAAGCCCCGCCACCTGGGGTGTTCTTTACACAGTCGCGAGCATGCGCCATACTGGAAGTTCCGCTGATTTCCCCTCCAGGGGACCATTGTCCCTGGTCACAGGTTTGTCAGCGGAGAACAACACGTAGAGTAAGACGACGAACGCACAGTGTGCTTGAGGAAGTGACTCTGATGACCGCCCCCTCTGTCGCCATATGGCGCAAGCGAGCCGCCTGCCGGGGAATCGACCCCGAGGTCTTCTACCCGGTGTCCGACGAGGACGCCGAGGAGGCCAAGGCGATCTGCGCCGAGTGCCCGGTCCGCCAGGCGTGCCTCGAGTACGCCCTGGCCCACCGCGAGCGCGAGGGCGTGTGGGGCGGGGCCACCGAGCGCGAGCGTCGTCGGATCCACCGCCAGCGGCGCAAGACCGCCTGAGCCCCACCGCCGGCGCCTCTACGATGCCGGCGTGCCGGAACGGATCGCCGCTCGGTTGGAGGCCCTCGGCCTGACCCTGCACGGCCCCCACCCGCCCCACGACCCGCTCGACGCCGTCGTGGTGCACGGCGGGGTGGCGCGCACCTCCGGGCAGCTTCCCCGGATCGCCGGCGAGCTCACGTGCATCGGCACGCTCGGCCTCGACGTCACGGTGGAGGAGGGCGCGCGGGCGGCGGAGGTCTGCGCGCTCAACGCCCTGGCGGTGTTGGCGCAGGCGCTCGGGACCCTCGACCGCGTCGAGCGCGTGCTGACCGTCACCGGGTTCGTGGCGTCGACGCCCGAGTTCCACGAGCAGCCCGCCGTGATCGACGGTGCCAGCCGGGTGCTGTACCGCGTCTTCGGCGACGCCGGGCGCCACACCCGCTCGGCCATCGGCGTGTCCGCCCTGCCCCGCGGCGGGGCAGTCGAGATCGAGGTCACCGTGGCGCTCGCCCCCGACGGGGCATGAGAGCGGCGCCTGCCCGCTAGGCCTTCGGCGGTGGGGCGCCGCGGTCGGCACCCGCACCGGAAGCAGCACCGGAAGTGGCACCTCGGTCGTGGTCGGGGCGCTCGGCACCGTCGTCGGACTGGTTGACCCAGGCTGCGTACATCTCCGCGTACCGGCCCCCGCGGGCCACGAGCTCGGCGTGGGCCCCGGTCTCCACGATGCGGCCGCCGTCCACCACCACGATCCGGTCGGCCTTCATGGCGGTGGAGAGCCGGTGGGCGATGAGCACCGCGGTTCGTGCCTCGAGGAGGACGTCGAGGGCCGCCTCGATCCGGTTCTCCGACTGCAGGTCGAGATTGGACGTCGCCTCGTCCAGCACGAGCACCCGGGGATGGGCCAGGAAGGCCCGCCCCAGGGCGATGAGCTGGCGTTCGCCCGACGACAGGGACTGGCCGCGCTCGTGGACGACGGTGTCGACCCCGTCGGGGAGCCGGTCGACCAGCTCGGTGAGCCCGACGGCGCGGACCGCCTCGGCGACCTCCTCGTCGGACGCCGAGGGCCGGGCGAACGCCAGGTTGTCGCGGATGGTCCCGGCGAACAGGAAGGGCTCCTGCGGCACCACGCCGAGCTGGCGGCGCAGCGACGCCAGCGTGACGTCCTCGATGCGGTGCCCGTCGATGAGCACATGGCCGGCCGTGGGGTCGTAGAAGCGCGTGATCAGCTTGGCCAAGGTGGATTTGCCGGCTCCGGTGGGGCCGACGAACGCCACCGTCTCCCCGGGCGCGATGCGCAGGTCGACGTCCGTGATCACCGGGACCTCGGGGTCGTAGCCGAAGGTCACGCCGTCGAAGACGATCTCGCCGTCGACGGGTGGGAGCTCGGTGGCGTCGGGTGCCTCGGTGACGGTGGGCTCGGTCTCGAGCAGGGTGCGCAGCTTGAAGATCGACGCCTGTCCCTGCTGAAAGCTGTTGTACTGCTGCACGAGCAGCTGGATGGGGGCGAAGAAGCGGTTCAGGTACAAGAAGAAGGCGATCAGCCCGCCGATGGTGAGCGAGTGGTGCACGACCATGACGCCGCCGATGGCGAGGAGCGCGCCCTGGCCCAGCCAGCCGACCAGCTGCGTGCCGGGGCCGTAGACCGCGTTGATCTGGGCGGTGTAGATGTTGGCGTCGCGGTACGAGCCCACGACGTTGCGGTGATGGACGATGTTGTGGTGTTGGCGGTTGTGCGAGGCCACCACGCGCACGCCGTGCAGGCTCTCGGAGAGGTCGGACATGACGTCGGCGATCCCGTCGCGCACCCGGTCGTAGCCGCGCTCGGACGCCACCCGGAACCACAGGGACATGGCGACCAGGATGGGCACGACCAGTCCGACCGTGATCAGCGCCAGGAGGGCGTTGGTGGTGAAGAGGATGACCGTGATGATCACCATGGTCAGCCCCTGCACCGCGAACTGGGCCAGGCCGTCCTGCAGGAGCTGCTGGAGGTTCTCGATGTCGCTGGTCATCCGCGTCATCACCACCCCGGCCTTCTCCGCTGTGAAGAAGTCCAGCGACAACCGTTGCAGGTGCGAGAAGACCTTGACCCGCAGGTCGTTCATGACCCCGGCCGCCAACCGGCCGGTCACCCGCACCTGGGCCCGCTGGGCCACCGAGGTGAAGGCCACGAAGCCGAGGTACACAGCGGCGATCACCAGCACAACGTCCAGGTGGTGGTGGCCGGGGACCATCCCCTTGTCGATGGCCAGCTGCGTGAGCTTCGGGCCGGCCTGCAGCGCCACGCTCGTGGTGACCACCAGCACCGTCGACACCACCAGCATGCGGGGGTACTCGAGCAGCAGCTGCCACAGCGTGAGGCGACGGCGCTCCTTGGCGCTCTGGTGCTGGGAGAAGACGACGTCGGGCTCGCCGTGCTCCGGCTCCTCGGCCAGCAGCGTGTCCACGCCGTCCTGCAGTTCGGAGGGGATCCCCCCGAAGGGCAGCCCGGCGACGGCGGGCGCGCCGGGGCGTCCCCCGCCGCCGAACCCCGGCCCACCGCCCCAACCGCCGAAGACCATCAGCGTCCCCCGTAGGCGTCGCCGGGCCGGCCGGCGCCGGCCGGGGCCGGCCCGCCGTCGGCCTCGGGCACGGGCATCGGCGGGGCCTCCTGCTCCACCTGGGCCAGGACCTCGGCGTACTGCGGCGTCGACTCGAGCAGCTGCGCGTGGGTGCCGTCGGCGACGATGCGGCCGCCCTCGAGGAGCACGACCCGGTCGGCCAGGCTGATCGTCGACAGCCGGTGCGCCACGATGAGCGTGGTCCGTCCCTGCATGAGGACGCGCAGGGCGTCGTGGATCTGCTGTTCGACCTGTACGTCGATGGCGCTCGTGGCGTCGTCGAGCACCAGGATGGGCGGGTTGTCGAGCAGCGTGCGGGCGATGCTGATCCGCTGGCGCTGGCCCCCCGACAGCGTGTAGCCCCGCTCGCCCACGACCGTGTCGTAGCCCCGGGGAAGCTCCCGGATGAAGGCGTCCGCCCCCGCCGCCCGGGCAGCGGCCTCGACGTCGGCGATGTCGGCCTCGGGGCGCCCGTAGGCGATGTTGTCGCGGATCGACACCGAGAACAGGAAGGCCTCGTCGAGGACGACCCCCACGTTGGCCCGGAGGCTCTCGATCGTCAGGTCCCGCACGTCGCGGCCGTCCACCAGGAACCGTCCCGACGTCACGTCGTAGAAGCGCGGGATGAGTCGCGCCACCGACGACTTGCCCGACCCCGTCCGGCCCACCAGGGCCACGGTCTCGCCCGGGTGCAGGTGCAGGTCGAAGTCGGCGAGGACCGCCGGGAGCCCCTCCCCGTAGGAGAAGCCCACGTGCTCGAAGCGGACGTCGCCGCGGCAGTCGGTGAGCTCGACGGCACCCGGTGAGTCCACGATCGTGGGCTTCTCGTCGAGGATCTCGTAGATGCGCTCGGCCGACGCCGCGGCGCGCTGACCCATCATGATGATCATGCCGAGCATCATGAACGGCGCCTGGAGCATGAGGAGGTAGGAGTTGAACGCCAGGATGGCGCCGAGCCCCAGGTGCCCCTGGATCACCATCCAGCCGCCGAAGCCGAGCACCAGCGCCAGGCCCACCTGGGGGAGGTTCTGCACGGCAGGGGTCCACCGGGCGCGCAGGTCGGCGTCCTTGACGTACCCCCACTGCACCTTGTCGGCCGCCTTGGCCAGCGAGCGCAGCTGCTCGCCTTCGGCGGCGAAGGACTTCACCACGCGGACGCCGTTGACGTTCTCGTCCACGATCGTGGCGACGTCGGCCAGCCGGGCCTGGATGAGCCAGGACACCGGGAACATCCCCTTTCGCATGCGGTGCCCGACGATGAACACGAAGGGCATCGTCACCATGGCCACGAAGGCGAGGGGGACGTCGATGGAGAGCATGAAGCAGAAGGCGACGACCGCGATGCTGCACTGCACCAGGATCATGGGGGCGAAGGTCATGTACATCTGGACCGAGCGGATGTCGGAGTTGGCACGCGAGATGAGCTGCCCGGACTGCACCCGGTCGTAGAAGGAGAACGACATCCGCGTGAGGTGCTCGTAGATGATCGTGCGCAGGTCGTACTCGATCTCGTACGCCGTCTGGAAGAGCAACAGCCTCGAGACGTACCCGGCGATCCCCCCGGCCAGCCCGAGCCCGAGAACCCACCAGACGTAGAAGTGCAGGGGCACGGTGCGGCGTACCACGGAGTTGTCGATGGCGTGGTTGAGCAGGTTGGGGATCTGCACCTGCAGGACCAGGCCCACGAAGGACAGCACCAGTGACGTGACGAAGATCCCCCGGTGGGCGCGGAGGATCGGCATCGCCCGGCGCAGCCACGTCTTGGTGCGGTCGGGATCGATGGAGACCCGGGGCGCGTGGTACCGGGCGGGCTCGGAGACGCTCGTGGTGGGACGGGTGCCGGCTGACGCGCCGGTCGACGCACCGGCCGACGCACCGGCCGACGCGCCGTTTCCACCGGGCGCGTCGCCGTCGGCGGCGGACCCGCCGGTGGACCTCGCGCCCGCGTCGGCGGCTGCAGTGCCGTTGTCTGCGGGGCTCCCGTCGTGGGCCGCGCGGAAACGACCCGTGTTCCCCCTGGTCACATGTCGACATTACCGGCGGCCGCGCCGGGCTCGGCACCGGCGCGGCCGAGACGGCGTGGGCAGCGCCGGGGCGCGCCGGGGACGTCCGGTAGCCTCCGGGCCATGAATTTCGACCTCACCCCGGAGCTGTCCGAGCTGCAGGCGACGGTCAGGCGCCTGGCCCGGGACAAGGTCAAGCCGCGTGCGCGGGAGATCGACACGTCCGGCGAGTACCCGATGGACGTGTTCGAGGCCTTCAGGGACGCCGGCCTCCTCGGATTGTGCATCCCCGAGGACCACGGGGGTTCCGGCGCGGGGATCCTCGGCCTGACGCTCGCCATCGAGGAGGTGGCGAAGTACTCCAACACCGCCGCCCTCATGCTCCTGCTCACCCGCCTTCCGACGGGACCGGTGATGATCGCGGGCTCCGACGAGCAGAAGGCGCGCTACCTCCCGGGCATCGCCAGCGGGGCCCGGCGGGCCGCCTTCGGGCTGTCCGAACCCCAGGCGGGCAGTGACGTCATGGGCATGCGCACGCGCGCCACCCCCGACCCCGCCGATGACGGCGGCTGGGTCCTGAACGGCACCAAGTGCTGGATGTCGGGGGTGCGCGAGGCCGACTGGTACACGGTGTTCGCCAAGACCGGCGACCCCGCCAGCCGCGCCCACGACTCGGTCACGGCGTTCATCGTGGAGCGCGCCTGGCCGGGGGTTGTCGTCGGGCGCACCGATCACAAGATGGGGGTGCGGGGCGTGGACACCGGCGAGCTTGTCCTCACCGACGTGCGCGTCCCCGCCGCCAACGTCATCGGCGAGGTCGGCGGGTTCCGGCTGGCGATGCTGGGCCTCAACGCCATGCGCCCCGTCGTGGCCGCCCGGGGGATCGGGCTGGCGGAGGGCGCGCTCATGTACGCCACCGAGTACGTCCAGCAGCGCGCCGCATTCGGCAAGACCATCGCCGACTTCCAGGGCGTGCAGTGGGAGATCGCCAAGTGCGCCGTCGACCTCGAGGCGGCCCGCCTGCTCACCTACCGCGCCGCCTGGCTGGCAGACCAGGGCAAGTTCACGAAGGAGTGGGTGCCGTTGCTGTCGGCGGCCAAGTACCACGCCACCGAGCTCGCCGTGCGCGCCTCGGGGTTGGCCGTGCAGCTGCTCGGCGCGGCGGGGTACATGGCGGACCACCCCACCGAGCAGTGGTACCGCGACGCCAAGCAGCTCACCATCGTGGAGGGCACCAGCCAGGTGCAGCTCGGCCTGGTGGCCCGGGGCGTCCTCGACCGCGACCTGTGGTGGGACTGACCGGTGGGGTCGACGGTGACGACGACGGACCGGTCGTGAGCGAGGTTGAGAGCGAGAGCGCCTTCGCCGCCCTCGGCGGCTGGCGCGGTGTCCTCGGTCGCCTGGTGGCGGGACAGGACCTCGGCGCCGACGAGGCGGGCGTGGCGCTGGGCGAGATCCTCGCCGGCGCGGCCACGTCCGCGCAGATCGCCGCGTTCATCGTGGCGCTGCGGATGAAGGGGGAGACCGTCGAGGAGATGACGGGCCTGGTGCGGGCCATGCTGGCTCACGCCGAGCCGCTCGTCGTGCCCGGAGAGCTCGTCGACACGTGCGGCACCGGCGGCGACCGCAGCCGCTCCATCAACGTCTCGACCATCGCCGCCCTGGTGGTGGCGGGCGCGGGCGCCCGGGTGTGCAAGCACGGCGGCCGGGCGGCGTCGTCGGCGGCCGGGTCGGCGGACGTCCTCGAGGCTCTCGGCGTCGTCATCGACCTCGGGCCCGCGGGTGTGGCCCGGTGCATCGAGGAGGCCGGCATCGGGTTCTGCTTCGCACCCCGCTTCCACCCGGCGATGCGCTACGCCGTCCCGGTGCGCGGCGAGCTCGGTGTCGCCACCGTCTTCAACTTCCTGGGCCCCCTGGCCAACCCGGCCCGCGCCCGCCTGCAGGTCGTCGGGGTGAGCGACCCCGCCATGGCGCAGACCATGCTCGGCGTGCTCGTGGCGAACGGCGCCCGCCGCGCCATGGTGGTGCACGGTGCCGACGGCCTCGACGAGCTGTCGACCACCGGGCCGTCCTCGATCATCGCAGCCGGCGAGGACGGCGAGGTGCGCCGCACCACGGTGACGCCCGAGGCGCTCGGCCTCGCCCCGGCCACGCTCGACCAGCTGCGCGGCGGCGACGCCGCCGAGAACGCCGGGGTGGTGCGGCGCGTGCTGGCGGGGGAGCGGGGACCTCACCGCGACATCGCCGTGCTGAACGCCGCCGCCGGCCTCGTGGTGGCGGGGGTCAGCCCGGACCTGGCGCAGGGCGTCGAGCGGGCGCGCGCCGTCATCGACGGCGGCGACGCGCTCGACGCGCTCGACCGGCTGGTGCGCACCTCGCAGGCGGCCGCAGACGAGGTGCCCGCACCGTGACCGGTGGCGGAGTGCGGCGATGGTGGTCGGTGTCGGCGGGGCGACCACGCCGACGCCAGGAGGAGGGCTAGCGTGCCGACCGTGCGCGCGACTCGCGACCGGGTGGAGCGGCCGGACGCGGAGCGCGGGCCGGGCCCCGGCACCGACCTGCCGTGCATCGGCGACGACGAGCTCACCGCCCTGGCCCTCGCCGCCGACCCCGACGAGCCGGTGGGCCCCGATGCGGTTCCCCTGCACGAGTACCTGTCGCAGTCTCTGTCGCAGTCTTCGGGCGCGCCGGCTCCCGCCACGCTCCCCGTCTGGTACATGCCGGCGGTCATGGCACGAGGCGGCGGCCGGTGGCGGTTCGTCGTGATCGCGACCATCGTGGTGGCCTTCGTGGTCATCGAGGCGGTGGGGCTCTGCAGCACCTACGGGCAGCTCGGGGTCGTCTGAGAGACGATCGCACCGCCAGGGCCCGACCGGCCCGTCGACGCACCCCGACCGGCCCGTCGACGCACCCCGTACCGGCTGGGTCCGATAATGGCAGGGCCGGCATCCCAGCGACCGAGGAGGGTGGTCACGGTGATGACCGTCGAGGCATTGGCGGCCGAGGTGGCCGCGCTCCGCACCCGGGTGGTGGTGGCCGAGAGCGTGCTCGCCATCCAGACGCTCAAGGCGCGCTACGCCGAGCTCGTGGACCGACGCTTCTCGGCGGGGGCGGTCGTGGACGCCGATCGTCTGGCGCAGGTCGCCGAGGCCGTGGCCGGCCTCTTCACCCCTGACGGCACCTGGGACGGCGGTCCCGGGCTCGGGCGGGTCACCGGCCGCAGGGCCATCGCGGCGCGGCTGCGCGAGCCGACGCTCACGTTCGCGCGCCACTATTTCGTGAACCCGCGCATCGAGGTCGACGGCGACACCGCGGTGGCCCGCTGGGACCTGCTGAGCCCGTGCCGGCGAGCCGAGGGCACGTCGTACTGGATGTCGGGCTACGAGGACGACGAGTACGCGCGGGTCGACGGGGTATGGATGCACCGGTCCATGACGCTCACGACCGTGTTCATGTCCCCGGTGGGCGAGGGCTGGACCAGGATCCTGGTGTGATCCCGGCGGCGCGCCGTCAGGCGGGCCCGATGTCCCAGATGGCCTCGAGGTCGTGGCGGCTGTACGCCCGGAAGGCCACGAGGGTCGTCGTCTCCTGGATCCCCGGCAGCGCGGCGATCCGGCGCGTGACCACGTCCGCCAGGTCGTCGTGGTGGCGGACCCGCACGATGGCGATGAGGTCGGCGACGCCCCCGGCCACCGAGAACACCTCGCTGATCCCGTCGGTGGCGGCGAGCTCCTCGCACAGTGCGGCGATGCGGGACGGCTCGGCGTCGATGAGCACGAAGGCGTGGAGCACGCCCCCGAGCCTACCTACGACACCCGCGCCGGCCTGAGGCCGGGGGTGCCGACCAGGCCGGCGACGGGCGTGGCCACCAGGTCGACCAGGTCGGCGAGCACGAAGACGCCGAAGCCGGTGGCGCGCTCGATCAGGCGGTGGAGGAGGTCCGCGGTGGCCCGCACGTCGTCGAGGGCGCGGTGCGAGGGCAGGTGCTCGAGCTCCAGGCACGTGGCGAGGGTGCGCAGCCGGCAGTTCGGCACCTCGGGGCGCACCAGGCGCCTCGCCAGCGCCAGGGTGTCGACGACGGTGTTGTCGAGCGGCCCGCGCCCCTCGGCGCGCAGGGCCGCATCGAGGAACGACAGGTCGAACGAGACGTTGTGGCCCACGAGCACCGACCCCCGCACGAACTGCAGGAACGACGGCAGGACGCACGACACGGGCGGGGCGCCGATCAGCATGTCGTCGGTGATCCCCGTGAGCAGCGAGATGAGCGGTGGGACGCCGCACCCGGGGTCGACCAGCGTCTGGAAGGTGCCGAGGCACTCGCCGCCGCGGTAGGTGGCCGCGGCGATCTCGGTGAGCGTGGACGTGGCCGGCGACCCCCCCGTCGTCTCCACGTCGATCACGGCGAAGGGGACGTCGAACAGCGCCGTGCACGGGTCCACGCCGGACGGCAGGGCCGTGGTGGCCGTGGCGGCGGCCGACCGCGCCTCGAGCCGGGCGCTCAGGCCCACCCAACGCGCCCACCGGGAAGAGGCGATCGACACTGGGGAGATCGTAAGCACCAGGGTGTACGGCGGGGCGGACCGTCCGCCGCCCCGGGCCGCCGCAAGGCGGGGCAGGGCCGCCCGGTCGGCGGCCGCAGGGCGGCGCGGCGGCGGTAGCGTGGGCCCGTGGCCCCCGTCCGGTACCGCTGCGCGGCATGCGGGAACCTCACGCGCTTCGACGTCGTGACCGACCGGCGCACTCGCGCCTTCCATCACTTCAGCGTGGGCGGCGAGTTGTCGGTCGAGGACGAGCAGGTGCTCTCCGAGTCCGTCGTCGAGGTGAGCTGCCGTTGGTGCGGGCACGGCCGCGCCGTCGAGGTGGTCGACGACGTGGGGGACGGCGATCCCAGCCCGACGGCGGCCGAGGCGGGCGGCCCCCCGGCCTGACGCGCCCCGGCCTGACGCGCCCCGGCCGCCCCGGCGTCACACCCCCGTGCGAGCCTGGCGCCGACGTGATCGAGGGCGGAGCGGACCGAAAGGGACACGTGACCACCGGAGCGACCATCTGCATCAGCTGCGACGACTGCGAGCTGCAGGGCTCGCCGGCCTGCCAGGACTGCCTCGTGACCTTCGTGCTCGGGCGCGAGCCCGACGACGCCGTCGTGGTCGACGTGGAAGAGGCGCGCGCCATGCGGATGCTGTCGCGAGCCGGGCTCGTGCCCGACCTTCGGCACTCGGGCGCCGACCGGGACTGGGCCACCGCCTGATCCCCGGCCGGGCCGGTCGGGCGGGGGCGACAGCTCCCTGCCGGGCGGCGGGCCGCCGGGGGCGTGCCACCATGGGCCCGTGCACGGGCCGGGCGCGGGAGGCGGGGGGTGAGCCACCTTCTCGTCACCAACGACTTCCCGCCCAAGGTGGGGGGCATCCAGTCGTACCTGTGGGAGCTGTGGCGGCGGCTGGACCCGTCGTCGTTCGCGGTGCTCACGGCGTCGTCGCACGCGGACGCCCCCGCCTTCGACGCCGAGCAGAAGGGACTCGGGTTCCGCATCGAGCGCGTGCCCGGCCGGGTGCTCCTGCCCACCCCGGCGACGGTGCGGGCCATCCGGGCGCTCGCCCGGGACTCGGGCGCCTCGCTCGTCGTCATCGACCCCGCGCTCCCGCTGGCGCTCGCCGGGCCCGCCCTCGGCGACCTGCCGTACGCCGTGGTCCTCCACGGTGCCGAAGTGACCGCTCCCGGCCGGCTGCCCGGGTCGCGCCAGGCCATGGCGGCCGTGCTGGCGCGCGCCCGGCTGGCGGTGTGCGCCGGGACGTACCCGGAGGCCGAGGGGCGGCGGGTGGCCGGCAGCCGGATGCCGCCGGTCGTCGACGTCCCGCCCGGCGTGGACACGGACCGTCTGCGGCCCCTGACCGCGGCCGCCCGCCGCGCCGCCCGGGCCCGCATGGGCCTGCCCCTCGACGCCCCCGTGGTGGTGAGCGTCAGCCGCCTGGTCCCCCGCAAGGGCATGGACGTGCTCGTGGACGCGGCCGCCGCGCTCGAGCCCTCGTTCCCCGGGTTGACCGTCGTGATCGCCGGCGCCGGCCGCGACCGTGCCCGACTCGACGCCCGCGTGCGGTCGACCGGCGCCCCCGTGCGGTTGGTGGGCGCGGTCGCCGACGCCGAGCTGCCCGCGCTGTACGGCGTGGCCGACGTCTTCGTGATGGCCTGTCGTGACCGCTGGCTCGGCCTCGAGCAGGAGGGCTTCGGCATCGTCTTCCTGGAGGCCGCCGCGTGCGGCGTGCCGCAGGTGGCCGGGCGCAGCGGCGGGGCCGACGAGGCCGTCGTCCACGGGGAGACCGGCCTGGTCGTGGACGACCCGCGCGACCCCGGGCGCGTGGCCGCGGCCCTGCGCCGGCTCCTGACCGACGACGCCCTGCGTCGCCGCATGGGAAGGGCCGCCCGGCGTCGGGCCGTAAAGAGCTTCGCCTGGGACCTCCTCGCACATAGGCTGGCCGCGGCGTTGCAGGACGTGGAAGGCTGATCGCCGCCCACCGGGCCCCGGGACCCGGGTGCGGCAGGTGGTCGGTGCAGCCCGTCATGACTCACGAGCAAAGGAGCGGTTGTGGCGGAACTGGCCACCGAGCGAATGGTCGTCGCCGCCACGCCCGAGCAGTGCTTCGCCGTGGCGGCCGACGTCGAGCGCTACCCGGAGTGGGCGGCCGACATCAAGCAGGTCGTGATCGAGGGTCATGACGCCGAGGGCCGTCCCGCCGCGGCCACGTTCCGCGCCGGCGCCTTCGGCCGGTCCACCAGCTACACCCTCGCCTACGACTACGCGGGCGCCCCCCGCACCCTCGCCTGGAAGCAGACCGCCGGTGACCTCACCGCCAAGCTCGACGGCGATTACCGGTTCGAGGCCACCGGGGACGGTTCCACCGAGGTGACCTACACGCTCGAGGTGGAGCTGCGGGTCCCGCTCCCGGGGTTCATCAAGCGCAGAGCCCAGAGCCGCATCATGCACACCGCGCTCGAGGAGCTGAAAGCACGCGTCGAGTCCTCGCTCACGACGTGAGCGCGGCGCCACCGCCGCGGCGCGCCCCGTCCTGCAGGAGGGTGCCGTGCCCGGGGGGGTGACGCTCGGGATCGATGTCGGGGGGACCAAGGTGCTGGGCCTGGCGCTCGACGCCGCCGGCGAGGTGCTCGCCGAGGTCCGGGTGCCGACGCCCGGTCGCGTCGCCGGGTCCGCCGACGGCGGTGGCGAGCCCGTGATCGAGGCCCTGGCGGCGGTGGCCGGGCAGCTGCGGGCCACGGTCGACGCCGAGGTCGTGTCGGTGGGGGTGGGGGCCCCGGGCCTGGTCGACAACACCGGGATGCTGCGCTTCGCCCCGAACCTGCCCGCCGGGGCCGGCCTCGACATCGCCGGGCGCCTCTCGACACGGCTCGGGGGGCTGCGCACCGTCGTCGACAACGACGCCACGTGCGCCACGGTGGGCGAGTGGGCGTTCGGGGCCGCCGCCGGCGCCGCCGACGCCGTGCTGGTCACGCTGGGCACGGGGATCGGGGGCGGGCTGATCGCCGGGGGCCACGTGGTGCGCGGGGCGTCGGGGTTCGCGGGGGAGGTCGGCCACATGGTGGTCGACCCGACGGGCCCGCCGTGCCCGTGCGGCAAGCGTGGCTGCTGGGAGCGCTTCGCCTCGGGCAGCGGCCTCGGGCGCCTCGCTCGCGAAGCGGCCCACGCCGGGCGGTTGGACGAGGTGGTGCACCTCGCCGGTGGCGACGCCGAGTCGGTGAGGGGGGAGCACGTCACGATGGCCGCCGAGGCGGGCGACGCCGGCGCCCTGGCGGTGCTGACCGAGCTCGGGTGGTGGCTGGCGCTCGGCCTGTCCAACCTCGCCCTCGCCCTCGACCCCGCCGTCATGGTCTACGGCGGGGGCCTCGTCGACACCGTCACCCTCGTCCTCGACGCCGTGCGCGACTCGTTCAACGACCTCCTGGAGGGTCGCGTCTACCGGCCCGACGTGCGGATCGTGCCCGCGCAGCTCGGCGAGCGCGCCGGGGCCATCGGGGCCGCGCTGGTGGCCCGCGCCGGGGACCGCTACCGGTCCGACGCGGGTTGACCGGGAGCCGGCGCCGTGCGGATCGGGGTCACGCTGCCGACGTTCCGGGACGACGCCGCCGCCCTCGACGCCGCGCGCCGCGCCGAGGCGCTCGGCCTCGACGGCGTCTTCGTGTTCGACCACCTGTGGCCCATGGGCGCGCCGCGGCGCCCCGCGCTGTCGGCGTTCCCCGTGCTCGGCGCCGTCGCCGCCAGCACGAGCACGATCCGGTTCGGGCCGCTCGTGGCGCGCGTCGGCCTCCTCCCCGACGACGTGCTGGTGGCCGAGCTGGTGTCGCTCGACCTCATGGCGCCGGGCCGGCTGATCGCGGGGCTCGGCACCGGGGACCGCAAGAGCGCCGCCGAGAACCTCGCCTACGGCATCCCCGTGGCGCCGCCCGACGCCCGCCGGCTGTCGCTCGGCGACTGCGCCCGGCGGCTGTTGGCGGCGGGCATCCCGGTGTGGGTGGGCGGCGGCGCCCGCGCCACGGTCGAGCTGGCGGTGGACGTGGGCGCCGCGGTCAACCTGTGGGAGGGACAGCCGGCCGCCGTGGCGGCACTCCGGACGCGCTGCGAGGTCACCTGGGGTGGCCCCGTGCCCGCCGGCGTGGCGGAGGCCGCCGAGTGGCTGTCGGAGCTGGCCCGCGCCGGGGCGACCTGGGCGGTGTGCGCCTGGCCCGAGTCCCTGCAGGCCGTCGCCGAAGCGGCCGCACTGGTCCGGGGCGCCTGAAGCCACCGGTAACCTTTCGCCATGGAATTCCGACGGATCAACGGCCTGCCCCCGTACGTCTTCGCGCACATCGAGGCGCTGAAGCTGGCGGCCCGTCGAGCCGGTTCGGACGTCGTCGATCTCGGTTTCGGCAATCCCGACCTGCCGTCCCCCGGCGCGGCCGTCGAGAAGCTGGCCGAGGCGGTGCACAACCCGCGCAACCACCGGTACTCGGCGAGCCGGGGCATCCCGAAGCTGCGCCAGGCGATCGCCTCGCTCTATCTGCGGCGCTTCGGCGTCGAGCTCGACCCCGAGACCGAAGTCGTGACGACCATCGGCGCCAAGGAGGGCCTGTCGCACCTGATGTGGGTGCTGCTCGGGCCGGGTGACAGCGCCCTCGTGCCGTCGCCGTCGTACCCCATCCACATCTACGCCCCGCTGTTCGCCGGTGCCGAGGTGCGCCAGGTCCGCCTGGAGCAGGCCGGTGCCGGCGACGCCGACGGCACGCCGGCGTCGGAGGCGTTCTTCGACAACCTGATGGAGTCGTGGGGGTCGGCGTGGCCCAAGCCGCGGGTCATCGTGCTGTCGTTCCCCCACAACCCCACCACCGCCTGCGTCGACCTGGCGTGGATGCAGCGCATCGTGGACTTCGCCCGCGAGCACGACATCGTGCTCGTGCACGACTTCGCCTACGCCGACATCGCCTTCGACGGCTACCGCCCGCCGTCGATCCTGCAGGTGCCCGGGGCGAAGGACGTGGCGGTGGAGCTGTACTCGCTGACCAAGTCGTTCTCGATGGCGGGGTGGCGCGTGGCGTTCCTCGTCGGCAACGCCGAGGTGGTGGCCGCGCTCACCAAGCTGAAGAGCTACCTCGACTACGGCACCTTCCAGCCGATCCAGATCGCCGCCATCGTGGCCATGAACGAGGCACCCGACTACCCGAAGTGGGTCAACGAGACCTACCTGGCCCGCCGCGACGCGCTGTGCGACGGTCTCAACCGGATCGGGTGGGCCCTGACCCCGCCCAAGGGGACCATGTTCGTGTGGGCGCCCATCCCCGAGCCCTACCGCGAGATGGGATCGCTCGAGTTCGCCTCGTTCCTGGTGTCGGAGGCCGAGGTGGCCACGTCACCGGGGGTCGGGTTCGGCCCCGGTGGCGACGGCCACGTGCGCTTCGCGCTCATCGAGAACGAGCAGCGCATCGGCCAGGCCGTCCGCAACCTGCGGCGGACGCTCACGAAGCTGCACTGACCCCGCTCGGCGACCGGGACACCGGCCGGCGGGCGCAGGGGGCGGTGTCGGGCATGATGGCGCCCGTGCGGGATCCATTCCGGAGGGTGCGGATCGGGTTGGCGGCCCTGGTCCTGGTGGTGCTGGCGGGCACCGTGGGCTACCTGGCGCTCGGCTACAGCTTCCTCGACGCCCTGTACCAGACCGTGATCACGGTCACCACCGTCGGTTACGGCACCGGGCACCCCCTGGGCGCCGGCGGCAAGATCTTCACCATCGCCCTGATCCTGGTGGGCGTGGGCACCGCCCTCTATTCCTTTTCCGCAGTCCTCGAAGTCCTGCTCGAGGGCCACATGCGCGACCTGATGAGGAGACGGTCCATGGAGCGCAACATCGACCGCATGTCCGGGCACGTGGTGGTGTGCGGATGGGGACGGGTCGGCCGCGAGGTGGCCCGCTTCCTCGACGCCGCCGGCCGCCAGGTCGTGGTGGTGGACCGCGACGCGGCGCGCATGAGCGAGGTGCCGTACCCGTCGGTCACCGGTGACGTGACCGAGGACGCCACCCTCATGGCCGCGGGCGTGGAGCGGGCCGCCACCCTCGTCGCCGCCCTCGACACCGACGCCGACAACCTCTTCGTCACGGTGGCGTGCCGGTCGATGCGCCCCGACCTCCAGATCATCGCCCGGGCCCGCAACGAGTCCTCCGAGCCGAAGCTCATCCGGGCGGGCGCCAACCGCGTCGTCAACCCCCAGCAGCTCGGCGGGGACCGCATGGCGTCGTTCGTCACCCAGCCCCACGTCGTCGACTTCGTGGACGTCGTCATGCACGACGGCACGCTCGAGTTCCGGCTCGAGGAGATGCCGGTGTCGGCCACCTCGCCCCTGACGGGCAACACGCTGCGGGCCGTCCGCCTCCACGACACCACGGGTGCCCTGGTGCTCGCCATCCGCCGCCCGGACGGGACCTTCGCCACCAATCCGGCGCCCGAGGTCACCGTGGAGGCGGGCGACGTCCTGATCGGCGTCGGAACGGCCGCGCAGCTCAACGCCCTGGCGCGCTTCGCGGCGCAGTCCTGAGGTGGCTGCGCCCGAACTCTCGGCCGCCGCGGTCTTCGGCGAGGTGGCCGGCGATGACGACGCCGCCCGGCGCCGGCTCGCGCCGCATGTCGGCGACTTCTCCGGCACCGGTGTCCAGTCGCGGCGCACCCGTCAGCCGGGGCTGCGTCCCAGGCGGCGTTGGGCGGCGGCGGGGGAGAGGATCCCCTCGAGGCAGAAGGCGACGGCCGCCGCACCGGCTTCCTCGGCGGCCCGGCCCTGTTCGAGGACGAGGACCCGCGCCAGGCGGTCGGTCACGCCCAGGATGCCGTGCGCCAGGACCAGGGGATCGTCGCGCCGGATCATGCCCGCGGCGATGCCCGCCTTCACGTGCGGGAGGGCGTCGGCGACCGCCTGCTCCTCGCCCTGGCGGATGAGTGCGGCGAAGCGCTCCTCGGTGCGGGCGAACTCGAGCAGGGTGAAGAGGTGGCGGTTGGCGTCGAGCCACGCCACCGTGACCTTGATGCCGGCCTCGATGCGCCGCACGGGGTCGGGCTCGTCCCCGATGGCCTGGCGCTGGTTGCGCCGCAGGTCGCGCTGGGCGTCCGCCAGGATCTGACGGAACAGCTCCTCCTTCGAGGCGAAGTACCAGTAGAAGACGCCCTTGCCCACGCCCAGGCCGTCCACGATGTCGGTGACCGATGTCGGGTGGTAGCCCTGTGAGGCGAACTGGCGCGCCGCGAAGTCGAGCAGCTCCTGGCGCCGCCGCTGCCCCCGTGCGGTCAAGCGGCGTGCCATCGCCAGAAGCTACCGCCCGCGGGGGCAGGGACCGGGGGCCCCCGGCCAGCGTCCACGGCGGCGCGCCATGCGGCGCGCTACCGTGTGCCCGTGGCCTACTGGGTGCTGAAGGTCCTGCTCAGCCCCATCTTCTTCCTGCTGTGGCGGATCAAGGTCGAGGGGCGCGAGCACGTCCCCACCACGGGGCCCGTGATCCTGGCCCCCAACCACGTCACCTTCCTCGATTCCTTGTTCCTGCCGCTGGTGCTGCGCCGGCGGGTCACCTTCGTGGCCAAGTCCGAGTACTTCGACTCGTGGAAGACGGCGTGGTTCTTCCGAGCCGCCGGCCAGATCCCCATGCGCCGCGAGGGCGGGAGCGCGTCGGAGCGGGCGCTGGCCGCCGCCCGCGACGTCCTGGCCGACGGCAAGGTGCTCGGCATCTACCCCGAGGGGACCCGATCGCCCGACGGCCGCCTCTACCGCGGCCACACCGGGGTGGCGCGACTGGCGATCGGGTGCAGTGCCCCTGTCATCCCCGTCGGGCTGGTCGGGACGTCGCGGGTGCAGCTCCCGGGCTCGAACCTGCCCCGGCCGTTCAAGAAGGTCGTGGTGCGGTTCGGGCCGCCGCTCCACCTGGCCCGGGTCGGCGGGGACGCCGCCGCCGACCCGCTCACCCTGCGCCTCGTGACCGACGAGCTGATGTTCGAGATCCGCTCCCTGTCGGGCCAGGAGTACGTCGACCGCTACGCCAAGCGCCACGGCGTGGTCGGGGGCGCCGAGGTGGCTCACGTCCACTCGTCGCCGAACGGCGACGGCCATGCACCGGCGCCGGTGCCGCCCGTGGCACCGCAGCCCGAGTCGGCTGCGTCTGATTCCGCCGCCTGACCGAGTCGTTCTCGACCCGGTCGCTGCTGATCCCAGTCGCTGCTGATCCCGGTCGTTGCCGACCCAGTCGTTACAGTATTGGGAGCCCATTAGCGGGGGGTCCGTGGTGGCGATCGCTCGATCAGTCTGGGTTGACCATCCTTCCGTCGGTGCACCCCCGGTGCCACGATCGGGATGGGAGAGGTTCGGTTTTGCACCGTGGGTCGAGCCCGCCTATCGGTGGTTCCGCCCGGCCCTGCCCCTCCTGGGGATCTACGCGATCGTGCGGGCCGGCCTGCTGGTCGCCGACGCGCTGGCGGGCCACCTCACCTACGGGACGCACCCCGACGGGCCGCTGACGGCCTGGGACGGGCACTGGTACCTGTCGGTGGCCGCCCATGGCTATCCCGCCTCTGCCCCCACGGCCGGTGGACACCTCACCTACGGTGCCGCCGGGTTCGAACCGGTGTTCCCCGTGCTCATCCGGGCCGTCGAGTTCGCCGGGTTCACCGCGGTGCAGGCGGCAGTGGCCGTCTCGTTGGTGGCCGGCGCCGTGTCGGTGATCCTCGTCTGGCGGCTCGGAACAGCCGTCTACGGTCAACGCGTCGGGAGCATCGGGGCGATGCTCTTCTCGGTGTTCCCGGGTATGGCCATCGCCTGGGGCATGACGTACAGCGAGTGCGTCGGGCTGGCGCTGGCCGCAGGTTGCCTGCTGCTCATGGTCAAGGAGCGATGGTTCTGGGCAGGCGTCACCGGCGCCGTCGCCACCGCGACGAGCCCCATGGCGCTACCGCTGACGGTGGCGGCCCTCGTCGCCGTCGTGCAGGCGCTCCGTGGACGCAGGGCGCCGCGTGCGCTGGTGGCCGCGGCGCTCATTCCGATGGGGTTCGTCGCCTACGTGGTGGGGCTCGGTCTCAGGTACCACGACATGCTGTACTGGTGGCACCTTCAACACCAAGCCTGGAGCGCCCAGGTCGACTTCGGCAAGTCGTTGCTGGTCCTGCTCGTCCATCCGTGGTCCGGTGGCTTCCAGGGCAAGGGCTGGATGGAGTGGGTGGGACTCGTGGCCGTCGTCGCTTCGATCGTGGTGCTGGTGCGGGCGAAGCCCCCGTTGCTGTTGACCGGGTACTGCATCGCCACGTTCGCGCTGATGTTCGTGAGCAACAGCCTCGGGTTCAAGCCGCGCTTCCTGGCGTGGGCGTTCCCGGCGCTGATCGCGGTGGCGGCGGTGACTCGTCGCCGTGGATGGCAGCCCATCGCCATCTCGTTCGCGTTCATGCTGCCGATCGTCTTCCTGGCATACGCGTCACTCGGCAACCTTCTGATCCAACCGTGACGCACCGGCGTCCCCGGCGTGACGCGCCGGCGACGTCGGAGGCGTGGGGTTGCGCGACGGTGTCGTGGGTGCTCACCAGCCGACGGCACCGTCGACGAGCTCGCGGATGAGGTCGGCGTGGCCGTTGTGCCGCGCGTACTCCTCGATCATGTGGGTGTAGATCCATCGCAGCGAACAGGGCTCGCCGTGGCGCAGGCCGGTGTCGTCGAGGTCGTGGGCCGCCGCGGCCGCCCGGCTGTGCCCGCATTCCTCCTGCCATGCGGCCAGGTCGGCCGCCCAGTCGGCGTCGTCGAGCGGCACGAGCTCACTGTCCTCGATCGCCGGGTCGTACCAGATGGGCGGCGTCTCCGGCGCGCTGAGAAGCGTCCGCCGGAACCAGGACCGCTCGACCTCGGCCATGTGGCGCACCAGGCCGTGCAGCGACAGCTTCGACGTGGGGATCGGCCGGGCCTTGCGGCGGGCATCGTCGAGGCCCTCGCACTTCAAGAGGAGCGTGACGCGATGGAATTCGAGCCACCCCGCGAGCATGGCCCGCTCGCTCGCCACGAAGGGCGGCTCGACGCGGCGCGGGTCGAGGAGGTCGTCCACCACGGGTACCAGTCCTACCGCCGGTTCCCGTCGTCGTCCAGCCACGTCCCGACGACGGTCGACATGGACTGCGGCTGGGCCCCGCTGGGCTCGCTCACCCGAAGGTGAAGTCGTAGGCATCGATGCCCGGCGACATGCCCAGCACCAACGTGGCCGACTCGACACCGGGCGCCTGCACCAGCGTGTAGAGGCGGGGGATGCCCGACACGGCGACGGTCTGCGTGTGCAGGCCGTCCACCGCCACGTCGACGGTGCCGGTGCCCCCGAGGACGAGGTAGACGCGCTTGGCGTGGAACGACAGCTCCAGGCGCCCCCCGGCCCCGGCGGTGGCCTTCTCCTTGCCCACCGTCCACGTCCCCGCCAGCGCCAGGGTGCCGGGGGCCAGGACCGCCGGGAACCGGTAGGCGGCGGCGCGGTCCGGGGTGATCGAGGTGCCGGCGAAGTTCTGCACACGCGTGTAGCCGAGGTACGACTCGGGGGTGAGCGCGCCGGTGGGGGTGACGTCGGGGACGTGGGTCGTGCCCGGCAGCCGGAGGGTGGGGTGGGCGGCCACCAGGAGTTGGCGGATGAGCGACTCGGTCACGCGGTAGTCGCCCTCGCCGAACTCGGCGTGGCGGACGTGGCCGCTGGCGTCGATCAGGTACTCGGCCGGCCAGTACTGGTTGCTGTAGGCGGTCCACGTCTTGTACCCGTCGTCGACGGCCACCGGGTACCGCACGCCCAGCTGGTGCGACGCCGTCACGACGTTGGAGACGACATGCTCGAAGGCGAACTCGGGGGTGTGCACGCCCACGACGACGAACCCGTCGGCCTCGTAACGCGAGTACCACGACTCGACATGGGGAAGCGAGCGCTGGCAGTTGATGCACGAGTACGTCCAGAAGTCGACGAGCACCACCTTGCCCCGCAGTCCCTTCAGCGTCAGGGGGCGGCCCCCCGGCGTGTCGAGCCAGGCCGTGACGCCCCGGAAGTCGGGGGCGGCGCCGCAGTCCTCGAGCACGGGCACGCCGGGGGTGCAGTCGGCGAGCGACGGCGACGCGCCCGACCCGCTCGTGAGCGACGCCAGCTGGTGTGTGGCGTAGGCGCCGCCCTCGATGTGCTTCTGGAGCGCGCTCGTGTACCCGGGCACGTCACGCTGGAGGCCGTCGGTGACGTTGAAGGCGATCAGCAGGGTCATGGCCAGGAGCACGGCGCCGCCGATCCGCCGGGCGACAGGGGCCCGGGACCGCAACGCCTTCACGCGCTCGGCCACCCGTTGCCCGGCGAGGGCCACGGCCAAGAGCGGGACGGCCGCCCCGAGCGAGAAGTCGATCGTGAGCACCACGGCACGCAGGCCCACCTGGTGCATGGCGCTCACGACGGTGATGGCGGCGAGCACCGGCCCGGCGCAGGGCACGAACAGCACGCCCAGCCCGAGGCCGAGGACGAAGGCGCCGGCATCGGTGGTCGGTTGGCGCCGTCCCAACCGGGCGAAGGGGCGTTCCAGGACGTGGCCGAGGGCGGGGACCATGAGGCCCGCGGCGGCCGCCCCGAGGACCACGAGGCCGGCGTCGCGCAGGAAATCCTGGGGCAGGCCGAGCGCGCTGAGCAGCGACGAGCCCACCAGGGTGAAGACGGTGAAGCTCACCACCAGCCCGGCCACGACCGCGTAGGCGCGGTAGCTGCGCCGCGGGGAGCGAACCGGCGCCCGGCCGGTCGTCGGGGCGCCGCCGGGTTCGGGCTCGGGCCGTCCACCCCCCGCCTCGACGCCGTCGTCGGCCGACGAGTCCTGCACCGGGGCCGAGGCGCCCGCCACGAGAACGACGGGCAGCACGGGCAGGATGCACGGGGAGATGCCGGCGACCAGTCCTGCCAGGAAGCCGATGACGTACAGCAGCAGCACGGCCCGCCGCCCCCTTCGCCCCGTGGCCCGATCGGGGCCAGGTCATCGTAGGGAGCGGTGCGCCGGGATCGGCGTCGGGGTCGGGCGCTAGGTCTCCTCGGTGCCCGGCGCGGCCCACGCCAGGGACCGCTCGACGGCGCGGCGCCAGCCGGCGTACGCGCTGTCGGCGGCCACCGCCGATGCCCGGGGGCCGAACTCGGCGTCGGGCGACCAGGTGGAAGCGACGTCCGCCGGCGTGCCCCACACGCCTTCGGCCAGCCCGGCCAGGGTGGCCGCCCCCAACGCCGTGGTCTCGGTGGTGGCCGGTCGGCACACGGGCACGCGCAGCTGGTCGGCCTGGATCTGGAGCAGGAGGTCGAGCACCGCCGCGCCGCCGTCGACGCGCAGGGCGGCGACACCGGTGGCGGTGGCGGCCATGGCGTCGACGACGTCGCGCACCTGGTATGCCATCGCTTCGATCACGGCCCGGGCGATGTGGGCGGCGCCGACCCCCCGGGTGATCCCCGTGATGGTCCCGCGGGCGTAGGGGTCCCACCAGGGGCTGCCGAGCCCGGTGAAGGCGGGGACCACGTAGAGGCCCTCGCTGCTGTCGACCCGGGCGGCCAGCGGTCCGACGTCGGCCGCCTCCTCGATGAGGCCGAGACCGTCGCGCAGCCACTGCACCGCCGCGCCGGTGACGAACACGGCGCCTTCGAGCGCGTATGCCACGGGTGACGAGCCGCCGCGCCCACCGAGGTCCCAGGCCACCGTGGTGAGGAGGCCCTCCGACGGCGGCGGGCAGCGCTCACCGACGTTCATGAGGACGAAGCTCCCCGTCCCGTAGGTCACCTTGGCCATCCCCGGCGACAGGCAGGCCTGGCCGAACAGAGCCGCCTGCTGGTCGCCCGCCACCCCGCTCACGGGCACGCCGACGAGGGCGTCGCCCCGGTCGCCGACGGCGACCCGCACGACGCCGAACCGCCCGCACGACGGCTGGACCTCGGGGAGGGCGCTGCGGGGGACGCCGAAGAGGTCGCACAGCTCGTCGGACCACGCCATCGCCGAGATGTCGAAGAGCATGGTGCGCGACGCGTTCGACGGGTCGGTGGCGAGGGTGCCGCCGTCGGTGCCGCCGGTGAGGTTCCACAGCACCCAGGCGTCGACCGTGCCCAGCACGAGGTCGGACGTGACCTCGACGCCGCCGGGGCCGAGGAGCCATTCCATCTTGGTGGCCGAGAAGTACGGGTCGAGGACGAGGCCCGTGCGCGCCCGGACGAGGGGGAGCCGACCCTCCCGGCGCAGCTCGTCGCAGCGAGCCGCCGTGCGGCGGTCCTGCCACACGAGGGCGCGGTGCAGGGGGCGGCCCGTCGACCGGTCCCAGGCCACCACCGTCTCGCGCTGGTTGGTGATGCCGACGGCGGCCACGGCGTCGCCGGCGTCGCCGCGGCGACTGGCCACCTCGCCGAGGGTGGCGACCACGGCGGCCCAGATCTCGGCCGGGTCGTGCTCGACCCAGCCCGGACGGGGGAAGTGCTGGGTGAGCTCGCGCTGCGACACGTCGAGGACCGCCCCGTGCTCGTCCACGGCGAGCGCCCGGACGCTGCTCGTCCCGGCATCCACGGCGATCACGCAGGCCACGGGGCGGGACCCTATCCGGGTCGTGCCCGGCCCCTCGGAGGGGCTCCCCGGTGGCCGGAAATGCAAACTTTCGCGAACGGGTGCCGACCAGGGAGGACGTGGGGCCGAGGCCGTTGACACCCTCGTAACTACAGTGCTGTAATAGCCACCGCATCTGGTGGGGCCCTCAGGGGGGAACCACAACATCTTGTGGTATCGGGGCAGCAGCGGGCCGGCCGGCCCGCACCGCTCCCGGCCACGGAAAACCTACGCTGGGACCCAACGAAAAGGTGGAGGACACCATGGCAATCGCCCCGCAGCGGACCACCATCGGCCTTCGGCGGCACTTCACGACCGAGGGGGTCCACCCCTACGACGAGATCGCGTGGGAGCGACGCGACTCGCGCATCACCGACTACCGCGACGGCAGCGTGGCCTTCGAGCAGCTCGACGTCGAGGTGCCCGCCGGCTGGAGCCTGAACGCCACCAACATCCTCGCCCAGAAGTACTTCCGCGGCACCCCCGGCTCCCCCGAGCGGGAGTGGTCGCTGCGCCAGGTCGCCGACCGCGTGGCCGACACCATCGCCGACTGGGGGATCAAGGACGGCTACTTCGAGGACGCCGACGAGGCCGAGATCTTCCGCGACGAGCTGAAGCACATCATCGTGAACCAGCGCGCCGCCTTCAACTCCCCGGTGTGGTTCAACATCGGGGTGCGGGGCGTGCCACAGCAGGCGAGCGCGTGCCAGCCGTACCACGCCTTGGTGAGCACACCTGAGGGCCTGGTCCCCATCGGCCAGCTCGTCGAGGAGAACGCCATCGGGGCGAAGGTCTTCGACGCTTTCGGGCTGACGCGGGTCGTTGCCGTCAAGCACAACGGGCGGAAGAACGTCCTCCGGATCCACACCAAGGCGGGGCACCAACTCGACGTCACGGCTGACCACCTCGTGTGGAAATGCAGCGACGAGCACTACGGACACTTTGTGCCAGCGGGCGAGCTCCATCCCGAGGACATGCTCCAGTGGTGTC
>DATKSK010000045.1 GCA_035531755.1 Acidimicrobiales bacterium
CTGGCCGCCTGGCGGCGAAACGCCGAGGAGCTCGGGCGCCGGTACGCCGGCGACGACGCGGGAACGCCGCCGCCCACCATCTCGACGGACATGGCGAACGTCTCGCTGGCCGTGCCGTCGATCCACCCGATGATCGGCATCGACGCCCACGGGGCCGTCAACCACCAGGCCGAATTCGCGGCGGCGTGTGTGGGCCCGTCCGCGGAACAGGCGGTGACCGACGGTGCGATCGGCATGGCGTGGACCGCCATCGACGCCGCCACGGATCCCGCCCTGCGCGAGCACCTGCTGGCCCGCGCCGGCTGATCCGGGGGCCGCGGCCGAGCAACCCCGCCGCCGGCTGAGCAACGCCACCGGCTGAGCAACGTTGCCGCCCGCCGGCTGGTCTGCTCTCCCCCACCGGGCAACCGGCCGTGCTACGCATTTCCACAAGCGGCAGCGATCGGGGGTCGTGGATGCGGCGGGTACCCGGGCAGGTCACGTCATTGGCCGCAATCGGCGTGCTCGGCCTGCTCACCCTGGCGGCGAGCGTCTCCAGCGTGGTTACCGCTCCGGTCGGGAGCATCGTGGCGCGGCGGCCCTCGACAACCGAGGCCACGCCTGCCGGGAGCTCCTCCCTGGGCCGGACCAACCGCCCCGGCGCCAGCGCCGAGCCCGCCGCCTCGGCGGGGAACCTCTCCCCGACCCTGGACGACACCACGACGACCGCCGTGCCGGCCGGAGCTGTTTTCGACGTCCCGTTCGCTCCGATACTCGTCGGCGACCTTTCAGCGACACGAACGTGTTCGGCCATGGACTTCACGGCGCGCGACGCCGGCGGAAACGGGGCCGGGGGACATTCGGCGTTGTACGTAGACCTCACCGACGTGTCCTCGACGCCCTGCCGGCTGGAGGGGTACCCGCACGTCGTTGCGAATGTGCCCGGCGGCACGCCCGTCGTCGCTTCGGACGGACAGGGCTGGTTCGCCCGGGGGCCCGTGCTCCCCGTCGTCGTCGCTCCGGGGATGACCGTGTCCCTCACCCTCGAGACCGAGCGCGACTGCCCGCAGCGCTATGCCCAGTCAGGGGTCTACCCGCACCTGTCGTCGGACCGCGTCTCGATCGGCCTTCCCGGCGGCGGGACCCTGGACGTCGTAGCGGCCGAGGACGTGCTGTGCCTGATCTCGGTGAGCCCGTTCGAGCAACCACCACCGTTGGGTCCTCCCCCTCCGGCGGCCCCCGCCTTCGCACTGCAGCCGCGCATCGACGGCCCGAGCAGCATCCCCGCAGGCAGCGCCGTCTCCTTCGGTGTGTTGCTCCGCAACACCTCGCCACAAGCCGTGTCGCTGTCGCCATGCCCCTCGTTCACCGAGACCGTGGTAGCCGGGTCCGAGCTCTTGTACGAACAGCTCTCGTACCTCGTGAACTGCGCAGCAGCGCCCGGCGTCCTCGAACCCGGAGACGCTCTTGAGCTCAGGATGGAAGCGCCCGGGCCGACAGAGCGTGGGCTCCTCGATCTCACGTGGGCATGGGGCTCGCCCTACCAGCAGGGGGACGAAGTGCAGCAGGGCAACGTCGAGCACTCGACGTACGCCACGGTCATCGTGAAGTGACGTTGCCGCCGGTGGTCACCACCGACGTGGGCACCCTCACCGACGTGGCGTGGCGGGCGGGGTCCCCATCGGAGGGCCCTGCGGAGGTGCGGCGCTCAGCCCCCGGGCTGGTAGACGCCGAAGACGCCGCGCAGGACGTCGGACACCTCGCCGAGCGTCGCCATGCGGTGCAGCGCCTCGCGCATGGGGACGAGGAGGTTCTGGGTGCCCCGGGCCGCGGCCTCCACGTCGGCCAGGGCAGCGTCGACGGCCGCCTGGTCGCGCTCGGCGCGCACCTTCTGCGTGCGGGCGATCTGCGAGCGCTGCAGGGCGGGGTCGATGGGGAACACCTCGGTGGACCCGGGCTGCTCGTCGGTGAAGCGGTTCACGCCCACCACGGTCTTCTCGCCGTCGTCGACCGCCTTGGCGTAGGCGTAGGCGGCGACCTCGATCTCCTCCTGCATGAAGCGGGCCTCGATGGCCGCCACCGCGCCCCCCATGGCGTCGATGCGCTCGAGGTACTCCCACGCGGCGGCCTCGACCTCGTCGGTGAGCGACTCCACGAAGTACGACCCCGCCAACGGGTCGGGCGTGTCGACGACCCCGGACTCGTAGCCGATCACCTGCTGCGTGCGCAGGGCGGTGGTGGCGGCCTTGGTGGTGGGCAGCCCCAGGGCCTCGTCGTAGCCGTTCGTGTGCAGCGACTGCGTCCCCCCGAGCACGGCGGACAGGGCCTGGACCGTGACGCGCACGATGTTGTTCTCGGGCTGCTGCGCGGTGAGGGTCGAGCCCCCGGTCTGGGTGTGGAATCGCAGCAGCTTGGACCGCTCGTCCTTGGCGCCGAAGCGCTCGGTCATGATCCTGGCCCACATGCGCCGGGCCGCCCGGAACTTCGCCACCTCCTCGAAAAGGTTGTTGTGCGCGTTCCAGAAGAACGACAGGCGCGGCGCGAAGGCGTCGACCTCGAGGCCGGCTGCCAGCGCGGCTTCCACGTAGGCGATGCCGTCGGCCAGGGTGAAGGCGATCTCCTGCACCGCCGTCGACCCGGCCTCGCGGATGTGGTAGCCCGAGATCGAGATGCTGTTCCAGCTGGGCAGGCGCTCGGCGCAGTAGGCGAAGGTGTCGGTGACCAGGCGCATCGACTGGCGCGGCGGGTACACGTAGGTGCCCCGGGCCACGTACTCCTTCAGGATGTCGTTCTGGATGGTCCCGCCCAGCGCGTCCGGCGCCACGCCCTGCTCGGCCGCCACCAACTCGTAGAAGAGCAGCAGGATCGCCGCGGTGGCGTTGATCGTCATCGACGTCGTGACCTTGTCGAGCGGGAGGCCGGCCAGCAGCAGCCGCATGTCGGCCAGGGAGTCGATGGCGACCCCCACCTTGCCCACCTCGCCCTCGGCCCGGGGGTGGTCGGAGTCGAGCCCCATCTGCGTGGGCAGGTCGAAGGCGCACGACAGCCCCGTCTGCCCCGCCCCCAGCAGGAACTTGAACCGCTCGTTGGTGTCCTCGGCCGTGCCGAACCCGGCGTACTGCCGCATGGTCCACAGCCGCCCGCGGTACATCGACGGGTAGATGCCCCGCGTGTACGGGTCGGTGCCGGGCTCCCCCAGCTTGGCCGACGGGTCCCAGCCCTCGAGGTCGGCCGGCGTGTACAGGGGCCGGACCTCGATGCCGGAGTCGGTGCGCCGCACGTCCCCGTCGCGGCCGTCGTCCTTGGGGCTCACATGTCCCAGGTTACGGACAAGGCGCGGCTTCCGACCACTTCGCCCCGCCCGGCCCGATCAGCGGCGGGCGGCCCGTCGAGGTCGGGCCGGATCAGCCGGTGTGCCGACCGGTGCCCTCGGGGCCGGCGGGAGGGTCAGGCCGGGGACGGGGCCAGGGCGTGCGGCATGCACAGGTCGTCGTACTCGGCGATGACGATCGGCGCGGCGTTCTCGCCACAGGCCGGGCACTCCGGGTCGCGCCGGACCTTGAAGGTCCGGAACGACTCCTCGAGGGCGTCGTAGGCCAGCAGGCGCCCGGTGAGCGGGTCGCCGATGCCGAGCAGCAGCTTGATGGCCTCGACGGCCTGGATCGACCCCACGATGCCGGGCAGCACGCCGAGCACGCCGGCCTCGGCGCACGACGGCGCCAGCTCGGAGGGCGGCGGCTCGGGGATCATGCACCGGTAGCAGGGGCCCACGTACGGGTCGAACACCGTGACCTGGCCCTCGAAGCGGAAGATCGAGCCGTGCACCACGGGGATCCGCTTCAGCAGCGACGCGTCGTTCACCAGGTACCGGGTCGGGAAGTTGTCGGTGCCGTCGACGATCAGGTCGTAGCCGTCGATGATGTCCATGATGTTGTCGGCGCCGAGCCGCACGTCGTAGGTGACCACGTTGACGTCGGGGTTGAGCGCGGTGAGCGTCTTCTTGGCCGAGTCGACCTTGCGCTCCCCCACGCGGTCCATGGAGTGCAGGATCTGGCGCTGCAGGTTGGAGACGTCGACGACGTCCATGTCGATGATCCCGATGGTCCCGACGCCGGCGGCCGCCAGGTACAGCGCGGCCGGCGAGCCCAGGCCGCCCGCCCCGAGGAGCAGGACCTTGGAGTCGAGCAGCTTCAGCTGGCCCTCCTCCCCCACCTCGTTCACGAGCAGGTGCCGCTGGTAGCGGTTGCGCTGCTCGGGGGTGAGGGTCCGAGGGGTCTTCCAGGGCCGGCCCTCGTCCTTCCAGCGGTTGAACCCGCCGGCGAGCGACACCACGTCGGCGTACCCGAGGTCGGTCATGGTCTTGGCCGCGAAGGCGGAGCGGACCCCGGCCGCGCAGTAGACGACGATGGGGGCGGCCTTGTCGGGGAGGCGGCCCTCGACCTGCATCTCGAGGTGGCCACGGGGCAGGTGGACGGCCCCGGGGATGGCGCCCTGCTCGTACTCGTCGGCCTCGCGCACGTCGAGCAGCAGGACGTCGCCGAGGCGCGGCTCGACGTCGTCGCCCTGCACCTCGCGGATGGCCGACTTGGCCTGCTTCAACAGCTCTCGGGCACTCGCCACCTGATCACGACCTTCCTTGTCGGGCTCCCGCGGTCTCTGTTCCGACGGTCCCAGCGGCTCGGCGGTGGCCGCTCGTCCCTAAACCCTACCAGTGGGGTCAACATTCCCGTCGTCCACCGGGCCGGCGGCTCGCGGAACGCCGCCCGGCAGCGCCCGTATGGCGGGGCGGGGCGGGGCGGGGCCGGGGGCCCGGCACGGGCGGGGCGGGGGCGGGGCGCGCACCAGGCCCACCTCGGCCTCTAGTTTCTCGGCCATGGAGCTGTCCGACGTCACCCGCCGGCGGCGGATGGTGCGCAGCTTCTCGGGACGACCGGTGCCCCCCGGCGTGCTCGACCACATTCTCGAGGTCGCCTGCTCGGCGCCTTCGGCCGGCAACACCCATGGATGGGACGTCATCGTCCTCGCCGGGCCCGCGGAGACGGCCGTGTTCTGGGAGGCGACCACCACCGAGGGCTGGCGCGCCCGCTCCCGGCGGTGGCCGGGGCTGTCCCGGGCACCCGTCGTGGTGGCGCTCTTCGTCGACGAAGCGGCCTACCTGGCGCGCTACCGCGAGGCGGACAAGGCCGCCAGCGGCCTCGGGCAAGAGCGCGGGGTGCCGATCGGGGGGCCGGTGCCGGTCTCGGACGGCGTGCCGGTCTCGGGGTCGTCGTGGGCGGGGGGAGCGGCTTGGCCGGTCCCCTACTGGTTCGTCGACGGGGGCTTCGCCGCCCTGCTCGTGCTGCTCGCCGCCACCGATGCCGGTCTGGGAGCGTGCTTCCTGGGGAATTTCCGTGGGGAGGAGGACCTGCGCGCCGCTCTGGGCGTGCCCGACGACCGCCGCTACCTCGGCGCGGTGCTCGTCGGCGAGGCCGGCGGCGACGACCCTCCGTCGATGTCCGCAGCGCGCGGTCGCCGCCGCCCGTCCGAGGTCATCCACCGGGGTCGCTGGTGAGCGCCGGCGCGGACCGCTCTTCAGGTTGACGTCCCTGGCCCGCATCGCCATCCCACCTGGCGACGGAGGCGCCGCTGTCGTGGTCTTGAACCTCCGGCCACCCCGGCGTCGACGACGCCTCTTCGGCCGGTCGGCCGAGCACGTCACCGACGCCGACGCCGACGCCGACGCCGACGCCGAGATACTGGACCTCACGATCTGGCTGGTGACGCTTCTCGGGTTGGGCCGGATGCTGCGGTCCTCGGGGACCGACGAGACCTCACTCGTCGACGTGTAGTCGACCGGGCCGAATCGGATTCCTACGAGGGGCGCACGGCGACGCCGCGCACCCGTGGCCCCAAGCGCCCGGCGACCAGCACGATCTCCAGGAACGCGATCGCCACGATGTACACCGGGAACGCGACCACAGCGGTCGACACCTGGTTGACGGTCAGCAGGGTGATGGCGGCGTTGGCGAAGGCACCGACGTACACGGCGGGGCTCTCCGACTGCGGCATGCGCCACGACTTGACCACCGTCGGAACCGCCGCCAGCGCGTCGGCGGCGATGGCGGCGACCAGCGCCACCATGCCCTGGCGCGTGACCAGCCATCCGATGGTCCCGCCGACGGACAGGAGCCCGCACGCGTAGTCGAGCGAGCCGAGCTTCCAGACCGACGACGGGTTCACGAACGACGCCCCGAAGACCACGAGCGGACCGAATCCCACGATGAACGTCATGAGGGACCGCAGCCCGACCCCCTTGTCCACCTCGACGGCGAACGCCAGAAGCGGGGCGATGGCCCACAGCAGCCACGTGACCCGGTTGGGCTGCACCCGCCCGCGGACGGTGTCGACCGCGTACAACGCCGAGCCGGAGATTCCGATCGCCGCCCCGAGGTAGACGAAGTGAACATCGAGCACCCCACACTCTGGCCCAGTGCGGAGGGGCGACCCGCGTGGGCCGCTACCAGGACCAGTGCGGAGGGGCGACCCGCGTGGGTCGCTACCAGGATCAGCGCCCGAACGGCGAACGCCGCACGTCCGTGTCCCTCGACCCTCCGGGGCCACGGGAGCCTGCGAGCCCCGAAGGGTGCCTGCTCACGGCGGGCGGGGTCGTGCCCGGTACATCCGGTGTGCCCTGTGCATCCGGGACCTCCGGGACGTCCGGGACGTCCGGGACGTCCTGGGCGCAGAGCTCGTCCGGCGTGCCCCGGCCCCCCGGCGTGCCCGGTGCATCCGATGTGCCCGGTGCTTCGCGTGCGTCCTGTGCCGCAGCTCGGTCCGGCGCTCTCGTTGCGTCGGGGTCGTCGGGGGCGATGCGGTCGTCGGGAGCGAGCGAGACTGGCCGAGCATCGGGGCCCGTGGCCCACAAGGGCTCGGATGCCGGTTCGTGCGAGGGCTCGGATGCCGGTTCGTGCGAGGGCTCGGATGCCGGTTCGTGCGAGGGCTCGGATGCCGGTTCGTGCGAGGGCTCGGGCGTGGGTGCGAGCGTGGCTTCGGGAACGGGAACGGGAACGTGGTCGGTGCGGACGCCGGGCTCCCGTAGGAGGGTGAGCTCGTGCGTGGCCTCAGGGACCGGTCCGGGGGCGGCGTCGGCGGCCCGCTCGAGCCTGGCATCGGGAACCGGCTCCACGGTGACCACGGGCGCCGCACGCCGCGGCTCGAAGTCCGGCCCGTTCCCGAGGAAGGGGCCCTGCGCGAACCCGCACCCGAGGGAGCGCAGCGTCGCCACCTGGAACTCCGACGTGACTCCCTGCGCCACGACGGTGAGACCGAGCGCGCGCCCCAACCCGACGAGCCCGCGCACCAGGGCAGCGCCGTCCGGTGCGTCGGGCCCGTCCGGGTCCGGCACCTCGGATGCCCAGTCCCCGTCCTGCGCATCGTCGTCGAGATCGTCGAGGCCGGCCACCACCTCGGGCGAGAGCTTCAACCCGGAGATCGGCAGCCGTTGGAGCAGCGCCAGGTTCGAGGGCGTCGAACCGAAGCCGTCGAGCATGAGCCCGATCCCGCGACCTGCCAGCGCCTCCAACGCGGGCTCGGCGGTGGGAAGTGCCGTCGCCGAAGGCTCCCCGATGTCGAGGCCGATCATGGACGGGGGGATCCGGTGCTTGGCCGTCAGCTCGTCGACGGACTCGACGAGCGCGGTGTCGGCCACGAACGACGGGGACACCTTGACCCAGACCCGGAAGTCGGCCGGCAGGTTCGACGTCGCCCGCCGGGCCGCGAGGACCGACAGCGCTTCGTCGAGGACCCAGCGCCCCACCGGGATCGCCAGGCCGGCGTCGTCGACCACGTCGAGCAGCGCCTCGGGCCGGTCGATGGCCGAATGCTGCCATCCCAGGCGGGCGCTCTGACCGATCGCGGTACAGGACTCCAGGTCGACGATCTGCTCGTACTCCAGCACCAGCTCGCCGTTCTCCATGGCGGCCCGCAGGTCCTGGCGGTACTGGTAGCGGTCGGCGGCGTGCGCCCGCATGGAGGGATCGAAGAGCCGCCAGGACGCCCCGCCATCGTCCTTGGCGTGCCGCATCGCCAGCACGGCGTCACCGAGGATCGTCTCGAGCATCTCCGTGTCCTCGGCGACCTCCCCGGGGGTGGTCACGACGACACCGATGCTGGCGGTCAGGTGGTGCTCGACCCCGTCGACCGAGGTCGGAAGGCTCACGTCCTCGAGGATGCGCTCCGCCATCTGGCACGCGAGCTCAGCGGACCCCACGTAAGGGCAGACGACGACGAACTCGTCTCCGGCAAACCGCGCCACCGTGTCCGAGCGGCGGCGGGCGGCGGACATCCGCTCGGCGACGTCGTGGAGGAGGTCGTCTCCCACGCGGTGGCCGAACAGTTCGTTGACCTTGCTGAAGCCGTCGAGGGCCACGACGAGCACGGCGAGGGCGGCATCGTCCTGCCGGCACGTGGCCAGTGCGTGCTCGAGCCGCTGGTCCAGGAGCAACCGGTTGGGCAGGCCGGTGAGCGGGTCGTGTCGGGCCTGGTGCTCGTCGCCGTCGGGCTCGTCGCCGTGGCCGGGGGTCGAGAGGATCGCGCCCAGGCCTCGTCCGAGGCCGCGCTTGCGGGGAGCCGCGGGCCGCTTCGGCTCGTCCGGGTCGCCTCTGACGTCCTCGATCAACTCGCCGCTCCGATCCGCGGATCACACCCAGCATGCCTCGACCGCCGGGCGTTCCGTGCGTGTCCGGGCCCGACACGCGACTCGCGATACCCGCGTGCCGACAGGAAGAATCGTGGTGCCCGGATGCTCGACGGTCCCGGCACGACCACAACCAATCCTAGGCGTGCCCGGTGGGCTACTCGGAACCACGCCACCGACCGCATACACGGCGCGACGGACCCTCGCTGACGGCGCGCGAACGCGTCGGCACGCCCTCGACCGGCGCGTCCACCGGTACCGCCACCGGCGATCACGACGGCCACCGCGGGCGTTCTCCTCACCGTCGCCGCGGCCCTTGTCACGGGCCATCACCTCGGCCGTTGTCGGGACGGCCACCTCGGCCGTTGTCGGGACGGCCACCTCGACGGGGACGTCGACCTGCCGACAACAGGGGGCGACACCATCGCACACCCTGGTGGTGCACGGGGGCCATCCCATCGGCCCGTGACGCGGCCGGTCGTGCCCGGGAGGGCGATCTCGGCACGGCCACCCAGAAGTGGCGTCAAGGGCGAGGACCGGAATGTCGACAACCAGTTGGTGCCCACGCCGAACCCTGCGCGCCGCGCCGGGCTCGCCCGGGTGCCCGTCGCCCGGACGTCGCTCCTGGTGGCGGGCGTCACGACCCTGGCGCTCGTCCTGGTGACCCTCACCGTGCTGGGGCCCGCGCCGGCACCGGCGGCATCGCCGTCGCGGCCACCGTCCACGTCCCCGTCCACACGTTCGCCCGGAGCCGAACCGGTGGCCGTCGGCTTCTTCCACCCGCAGGTGAGGACCCCGCCCACCACCACGTCGACCACCACGACCGCTCCGCCGCCTCGCTCCCCGTCGCTCCCCGTCACGACCTCGGCGCCCGCGCCGAAGCCCGGTCCCGCCCCGCCACCGGCGCCGCCCGTGGCCGCGGCGCGACCGATCCTCCCGCCCGCCAACCCGGCGGCGGACATCGCCGCGTCCCCCGCCTTCGCCGGTGTCTGCGTGCAGGACGGCTCCGATTCCGCCCCCTGCATCGCGGCCGCGGCCCAGGCCATGGCGTCCGCCCGGGCCGGCGAGGGCCTCGGCCCGATGAGCTTGCCCTCGAACTACGCCGGACTCTCACCGGGAGAGCAATTGTTCGTGCTCGCCGACATCGAGCGGGTGGACCGCGGCCTCCCGCCCATCGTGGGCATGGTGCAGGCACTCGACCAGGACGCGCAGGCCGCGGCCGCCACGAACGCCGATCCCACGCCCGCGGCCGTCCCGCCCGGTTCGGGCATACTGCGGTGGGTGTCCAACTGGGCCGAGGCCGCGGGGCCGTTGGGCTCGACCTACATGTGGATGTACGAGGACGGGCCCGGGTCCGGGAACCTGGCGTGCAGCAGCGGCAGCACGCGCTGGTGCTGGGGACACCGAGACAACATTCTCGGGTTCACGACGGCCCAGGTCTCCTCTTCGGGCGGTGTGCTCGTCATGGGGGCGGCCGAAGCCACGGTGGCGGGCGACAGCCCGTGGTCGAGCGACGCAGAGCTGATCGCGCTGGTGACCGGGAGCCCCGCCTACACCTACACGTGGGCCGCCGCGCAAGCGGCCGGGGCGCGCTGACCGAAGGGCCGCCGACGACTGGGCCGCCGACGACGAAACGGACCTTCGTTCACACACCGACAGGTCGGCGGCAAGCTGGACGCGAGGTCGACAGCAAGGTCGGGGCGCGACGGTGGTGGCGTCATGTCGGCCAGGGCGCCAACCCCGGTCGACCGGCCGCCCATCCAGCTGGAGAAGCCATGTCCGTCGTGCTGCGTCCCGTCCACGCCCCCGACCTGGGGCCCGTGCCCTTTCCCCGACCCGGAACTCGACCGTGGTCACCCGCTGCCGGTGGCAGCACGTCGGGCGGCGGTGGCAGGTCCGGCGGTGGCGGGTCCGGTGGCGGTGGCAGATCTGGCGGCGGGTCCGGCGGCGGCGGCAGATCTGGCGGCGGCGATGCTGGTGGCGGCGATCCTGGTGGCGGCGGCAAGGCGGCGGACGACGACCGCGGCGACGGTGGCAGTCCCGAACGCGAAGACCCGGAGAAGGGTGTAGCGCTGGAGACGATCCGGGTCGTGGCGTGGCCCGACCCCGTCATCGACCGACTGGGCTACGACCCGCGCTCGCTCTACGTGGAGACCTTCTGGCTCGGCGTCCTGGGTCCGACGAGCACGTGGTTGCTCCGCCGGCTCGCCGCCCGCTTCGACGACGACCCCGCCGGGTTCGACATGGACCTCGACGACACCGCCCGCGCCCTGGGGCTCGGGGGACGCTCGGGGCGCCACGCACCCTTCCGCCGGGCACTCGTCCGCTGCGTCACGTTCGAGGCAGCCCGGCAGCAGGGCCCGACCACCTTGGCCGTGCGGCGAAAGCTCCCGCCGCTCCCCCGGCGGCACCTCCAGCGCCTGCCGGTCTCCCTGCAGACCGAGCACGTGCGGTGGGTGACCGCTGCCCGTCGGTCTCCGATCCTCGACGAGGCCCGACGTCGTTCTCGACGGCTTGCGCTCGGGCTCCTGGAGTCCGGCGAGGCGGGGGCGGCAGTGGAAGCACAACTCGTCCGGTGGCAGGTGCACCCCGCCATGGCGCACGAGGCCACCGGGTGGGCCGCCGCCATCCGCTCCAATGGCACCCTCGGTCGCCCGGACAGCCTGCCCGCGGGCCCGGACAGCCTGCCCGCGGGCCCCGGCGGCCTGCCCGGGGGCGCGCCGGGGACCTCCGGCGACGGCGGGCACTCGACCCCAAGCCCGGGGGCGGGCCCCGTCCGACGTTCTGGCTCCGCGCCTGGCCATTAACGCTGGCGACGCATCTCCGAAACGGTGCGTTCACCTTCGACACCTAGCCTGTGAACGTGGCCACGTTCCTGCTCAGACTGGAGCTGCCCGACCGTCCCGGCGCGCTCGGGGCGGTGGCGAGCCGCATCGGGGCGGTGCGCGGCGACGTCGTCGCCGTCGAGATCGTGGAGCGCCGGCAGGGCAGCGCCGTCGACGAGTTCGTGGTGGACCTCGCCGATGTGGAGCGGCTGGAGCTCCTCTTGAGCGAGGTGGCGGAGGTCGACGGCGTCTCAGTGGAAGAGGTCCATCCTGTGTCGGGCCGCGGGCACGACCGCCGGCTCGACGGCTACCACAGCGCGGTCGCCCTTCTGCAGCAACGGACGCCCCACGCCGTCCTCGTGGCGCTGGCGTCACGTGTGTCGGCCGAGCTCGACGCGGAGTGGACCGCCGTCCTCGACGTCGAGCAGCTTCTGGTGGTGGCCTCCGCGGGCCGCCCGCCCGCGGCGCCATGGCTCGCCGCGTTCGTCACCGAGGACCGCGCCACGAGCGCGCACGGCGGAGACGCCGGCGATACGGATCGTCCGGTGCGACCTCGCTCGGGCGACATCGGATGGGTCGACCTCGCCGCGTGGGACCTCGTACTGGCGACGGGGCGCCCCGGATGGCGCTTCGGTGCGCGTGAGCGGGCCCACCTGGCGGCGGTCGCCGCGCTAGCCGACGTGCGCTGGGTCGACCTGGGCGAACGCGAGGCCCGCAACGCGCATCCCACCTGTACCGGCTGACCCGCGGTCGGCGATCCCCGGCCGAGGTACCTGACCCGGCGTCGGCGATCCCCGACCGGTTCGGACCCCGGATCGCTCGGCCGGCGCTCCCCGGGTCCTCGGGCAACTCGAGCAGACTCCCCAAGCCCGAATGGGTCAGCCGCTGTGCCCGTAGTCCTCGAGCAACTCGAGCAACGTCCGCACCCCGAACCCCGTGCCGCCCTTCGTGAGCACGCCGGCGTCCTCGTCGGAACGCGCCGGACCGGCGATGTCCAGGTGCGCCCACGGCGTCCCCTCCGCGAACCGGGCGAGAAGCAGGGCGGCCGAGATGGCGCCCGCCTGCCCGCCCTTGCCGACGTTCTTCATGTCGGCGACGTCGGAGTCGATGTGCGAGCGGTAGTCGTCGAACAGCGGCAGCGGCCAGGTCGCCTCACCGGCGCGCCCGGAAGCGGCGCGCACCCGGTCCACGAGGCCATCGTCGGAGCCGATCACCCCGGCGATGGACATCCCGAGCGCCACGACGCATGCGCCGGTGAGTGTCGCCAGGTCGATGATGGCATCGGGCTCCAACTCCGTGGCGAGGGTCAGGCCGTCGGCGAGGACGAGCCGGCCCTCGGCGTCGGTGTTGAGGACCTCGATGGTGCGCCCGCTGCGGGTGGTGAGAACGTCGCCGGGCTTGATCGCCCGGCCCCCGGGCATGTTCTCGGTCATCGGCGCAATGGCGGTCACGCGCGCCCGCACGCCCACGTCCCCGCACGCCGACACAACTGCCACGACAGCCGCCGCCCCGCTCATGTCGGTCTTCATGGTGACCATGCCCTCGGCGGTCTTGAGCGACAGTCCCCCCGAGTCGAAGGTGATGCCCTTGCCTACCAGCACCACGTGCGGGACCCGCCCGTCCACCTCGACGGGGTCGGCGGGCTCGTAGCTGGCGCGAAGCAGGCGCGGCGGCTCGGCCGAGCCGCGGGCCACGCCCAGGAGTCCGCCCAGCCGCTCGTCGGCGATGCGGGCCTCGTCCCACACCTCGACGGTCAGGCCGGGCCGGCCGGCCATGTGCTCCACCGCGGCCTCCGCCAGGCGGGTGGGCGTCATCGAGCTGGGGGGCTCGTTGACCAGGTCGCGCGCCAGGCACACCGCGTCGGCGACGGCGGCGCCGCGCCGCACGCCCTCGGCGACCTGTCCCTCCTGGAGCCCGACCGCGGCGACGACCAGGCGCTCGATCCTGCTGCTGTCGGCCTCGCTCTTGTGGGAGACGAACCGATACATCGCCAGGACAGCGCCCTCGGCCGCGGCCTGGGCGGCACGAGTGTGTGAGCCGGCGGGATCGGCCAATGCGGGCGGGACGATCATGACCGCCGCCCCGGACTCCCCCGCGTCCCGCACGAACGCCGCTGCCGCCCGGCGCAGGCTGTCGGCGTTCACGGCGTCGAGGGGCCCACACCCGACGAACACGACAGCGGGCCCCGCACCGGCGTCCGGGCCGACGACGTTCATCGTCTGGCCGACCTTGCCGGCGAATCCGCGCTGCCCGGCGCGGTCCAGGTCGAGGGCGGTGCCGATGGTGGAAGCGGTGGACGTCGAGCGGTGCGACGTGGAGCCGGCGGGACCACCGGCCCCGGCGACGGTGAAGCTCTCGGGGACACCCGGGGCCAGGACGGGGCCGTCCGAGGTCTCGACGACGGGGACCCCCACGGCCGTCACCGGGGACCCGGCTGCCTCGGCCAATGCCGCCGGGTCGCCGGCAGCCGCCCAGCCCACCGAGAGGAGCGCGGATCGCGTCATCGGCGGCACCCGGCCGTCGGGCCTGGCGCGGCCGTCGGGCCTGGCGCGGCCGTCGGGCCTGGCGCGGCCGTCGGGCCTGGCGCGGCCGTCGGGCCTGTCGCGGCCGTCGGGCCTGCCGCGGTCGTCGGGCCTGCCGCGGTCGTCGGGCCTGCCGCGGCCGTCGGGCCTGCCGCGGTCGTCGGGCCCGTCGTGCTCACGATGCGCCCTCGGAGCGCCCCAGCGATCGCATGGCCACGTGCTCTCCTTCCTGCCAGCGCGCCATCGTCCACAGAAGGTCCGACAGCCGGTTCAGATAGGGCCCGACCTGCGAGCCGGTGGGAGAGGTGGCCGCCACCAGCGCCCGCTCGGCTCGGCGCACGACGGTTCGGGCCACGTCCAGGGCCGCCGACACGCGGTTCTGACCGGGCACCACGAATTCCTTCGGCATCTCGAAGCGCTCCCCGAGGGCGTCGATGCGGTCCTCGAGCAACCGCACCATCTCAGGCGTGACCGACGACGCCCCGGGCTTGAGCTTTCTGCGGTTCTCCGGCGCCGTGGCCACCTCTGCCATGAGCACCCACAGGTCCCGCTCCAGGCCGAGAATGATGTCGTCGAGCTCCGATCCCGGCTCCGCCTCGGCACGGGCCAGGCCGAGCATCGCCTGCGCCTCGTCGACCGCGCCGTTCACCTCGACCGCCGGCGAATCCTTGGCGACGCGGCCGCCGTAGAAGAGGCCCGTGGTCCCGTCGTCCCCGGCGCGCGTGTAGATCTTCACCACGGGGGCGCATGCTACCGGCGACCCCATGGCCACCCCAGACGACCGACGTCCCTGCGCCCGGTCGGCCCACAAAGCGGTCGCCACGCCGGAGCAGGCGGTCGCCACGCCGGAGCAGGCAGCGGGCCCCATGCCTGAACAGGCGGTCGCCACGCCGGAGCAGGCGGGCGCGGGACCGTAGACTGTCAGGATCGTGGACCCGACCGTGGACCTCCACCACCAGGCACTTCCTCCCGTGCTGGCGCACGACGCCATGCCCCTCGACGAGCGCGGCGCCGCGTACCTCGAGGCCGTCCGGCGGCGGGTGGTCATCTTCGACGGCGCCATGGGAACCAGCCTCCAGCTGCAGGACCTGACCGCCGAGGACTTCGGGGGGCCCGCCCTGGAGGGCTGCAACGAGGCCCTGGTCCTCACCCGCCCCGACGCCGTCGCCGCCGTGCACCGGTCCTTTCTCGACGCCGGCGTCGACGTGGTCGAGACCGACGCCTTCGGCGCCTTCCGGGTGGTGCTGGCCGAGTACGACCTGCAGGACCGCGTCGAGGAGATCAACCTCGCCGCCGCCCGCATCGCCCGCGAGGCCGCCGACGAGGCGGCCGCCCGCGACGGCCGGCCCCGATGGGTGGCGGGCAACCTCGGCCCCGGCACCCGCTTCCCCACCCTGGCCCAGATCCCCTACCTCGACCTGCGCGACGCCTACCAGGAACAGGCGGCCGCACTCCTGGCCGGCGGGGTGGACCTGCTGCTGGTCGAAACCGTCTACGACCTCCTCCAGGCCAAGGCGGCCCTGAACGCGTGCAAGCGGGCCATGGTGGCCGCCGGCCGGCGCGTGCCGCTGCAGGTCCAGGTGACGATCGAGCTCACCGGCCGGATGCTCCCGGGCACCGAGATCGGCGCCGCGCTCGCCGCGCTCGACCCCATGCGCCCCGACGTCATCGGCCTCAACTGCGCCACCGGGCCGGCCGAGATGGGCGAGGCCGTCCGCTACCTCTCCCAGCACGCCCGCATGCCGATCGCCGCCCAGCCCAACGCCGGGCTTCCCTCGGTCGTGGACGGCAAGATGCACTACGACCTGACGCCCGACCAGCTGGCCGACCATCTGGAGCGGTTCGTCACCGAGCTCGGTGTGAGCGTCATCGGCGGCTGCTGCGGGACCACGCCCGACCACCTGCGGGCCGTCGTCGAGCGCTGCCGCGACCTCGTGCCCGCGGCGCGCACCCCCGAGCACGAGCCCGGGGCGTCGTCGATCTACAGCAACGTGTCGTTCCACCAGGACACGTCGTTCCTCGTGGTCGGCGAGCGGACCAACGCCAACGGCTCGAAGAAATTCCGCGACGCCATGCTGGCGTCCGAGTGGGACACCACCGTGGCCATGGCGCGCGACCAGGTGAAGGAAGGCGCCCACATCCTCGACGTGTGCGTCGACTACACCGGCGCCGACGGCGTCTCGGACATGACCGAGGTGGCCAGCCGCCTCGCCACCCAGGCGAGCGTGCCCATCATGGTCGACTCGACCGAGGCGCCCGTGGTGGAGGCCGCCCTGATGTGGATCGGCGGCCGGGCCGTCCTCAACTCCGTCAACCTCGAGGAGGGCGACGACCCCGGCACCCGGCTCGACAAGTTCCTGACGCTGGCGCGCGAGTACGGCGCGGCCGTGGTGTGCACGTGCATCGACACCGAGGGCCAGGCCCGCACCGCCGACTGGAAGGTACGCGCCGCCACCGCCATCGCCGATGTCGCCGTCAACCGCTACGGGCTGGAGCTGTCGGACCTCATCTTCGACCCCCTGGTGCTGCCCCTGTCCACGGGCATGGAGGAGAGCCGCCGCGACGGCATCGAGACCCTGGAGGGCACCAGGCGGATCAAGGCCGAGCTCCCGGGCGTGTACACCATCGTCGGGCTGTCCAACGTGTCGTTCGGGCTCAACCCCGCCGCCCGGCACGTGCTCAATTCGATGTTCCTGCACGAGCTCGTGGAGGCCGGCCTCGACGCCGCCATCGTGCACGCGGCGCGCATCATGCCGCTGTCGAAGATCGACGAGCGGGCCCGGGAGGTCTGCCTCGACCTCATCTACGACCGCCGCCACCAGGGCTACGACCCGCTCCAGGAACTGCTGGCGATATTCGAGGGCGTGTCCTCCACCGCGGTGGAGGCCGAGGACCGCACCGACTGGCCCGTGGAGCGGCGGCTCGAGCAGCGCATCGTCGACGGGGACCGCAACGGCCTCGAGGACGACTTGGCCGAAGCCCTCGGCGCCCACGGCCCGCTCACCATCGTCAACGACTACCTCCTGGCCGGGATGAAGACCGTCGGGGAGCTGTTCGCCTCGGGCGAGATGCAGCTGCCCTTCGTGCTCCAGTCGGCCGAGACCATGAAGGCGGCGGTGTCGTACCTGGAGCCGCACATGGAGAAGGCCGACCAGGGCGGCAAGGGGACCATCGTGCTCGCCACGGTCAAGGGCGACGTGCACGACATCGGCAAGAACCTGGTCGACATCATCCTCACCAACAACGGCTACGAGGTCGTGAACCTCGGCATCAAGGTCGGCATCACCGAGATGCTCCAAGCCGTCGAGGAGCACACCGCCGACGCCATCGGCATGAGCGGCCTGCTCGTGAAGTCGACGCTCATCATGCGCGAGAACCTCGAGGAGATGAACGCCCGGGACCTGGCGCACGTGCCGGTCCTGCTGGGCGGGGCCGCGCTGACGCGCACCTACGTCGAGCGCGACCTGCGCCAGGTGTACGAGGGCAAGCTGTTCTACGGGAAGGACGCCTTCGAGGGCCTGCGCACCATGGACCGCCTCGCCGAGCTCAAGAAGAGCGGCGAGGAGGACCCCGACTTCGGGCGCGTGCTGGGGGGCCGCAACCTGCCGCCGCGCAAGAGCCAACAGGTGGTCGAGGCGGGCGAGGCCCCTCCCCGGGCGCCGGGCGTGGCCGCCGACAACCCCGTGTTCACCCCGCCCTTCCTCGGCAGCCGCGTGGCCAAGGGCATCGCCATCGACGACATCGTGGGGTACGTCAACCAGACCGCCCTGTTCCGCAACCAGTGGGGCTACCGGCCGGACAAGGACGACGACACCGGGGCCGTCGAGAGCGACGCCGATTTCAAGGAGCGAGTCAGCGCGATGCTGCGCGAGGAGCTGGACAAGGCGAAGGCCAAGGATCTTCTCGTGCCGCAGGTGGCATGGGGGTACTTCGCGGCCAACGCCGAGGGCGACGACCTCGTGCTGTGGACCGACGGGTCCCGCAGTCGCGAGCTCATGCGGTTCGCCTTCCCGCGTCAGAAGAAGGAGCCGTGGCTGTGCATCGCGGACTTCTTCCGCAGCGTCGAGTCCGGCGAACCCGACTATGCCGCCTTCCACCTCGTCACCATGGGATCGGCGGTTTCGGAGGAGACGGCGCGCCTGTTCGCCGAGGACCGCTACACGGAGTACCTGCACCTCCACGGGCTCGGTGTCGAGATGGCCGAGGCTCTGGCCGAGTACTGGCACCACCGCATCCGCGAGGAATGGGGCTTCGTGGCCGAGGACGGGCCCACCCTCACGGGGCTCTTCCGCCAGCAGTACCGGGGCGGGCGATACTCGTGGGGCTACCCGGCGTGCCCGAACCTGGAGGACAACGCCAAGGCGGTCGAGATCCTGGGCGGCGAGCGCATCGGGGTCGAGGTGAGCGAGGGGTTCCAGCTCCACCCCGAGCAGACCACGGTGGCCATCATCTGCCACCACCCGCAGGCCAAGTACTTCGTGGCCTGAGCGGGGCGCTCCCGCCCGCCTGGCCGCCCTGGCCGCCCTGGCCGCCCTGGCCGCCCTGGCCGCCTGGCCGCCCGGCCCGCCTGGCCCGCCCGGCCCGCCTCGATCAGCGCGCCAGCATCCTGTAAGAATCGACGATCGTCGCATCGGATCGAGGCCGGACCTCGGCGCTCCCGTCCCCGATGCCCGGCTGCAGCTCGACGAACGCTGTCGATGCCGGCATTGGGTCGTCGGCGCCATCGAACACGGCGACGTGAACGAAGCTCACGCCGTCTCGTCGAACCGCACGACGCTGGACTGCATCCGTCGGGGCGCTGCTCGGCCAACTCGGCCAACACGGCCAACTCGGCGAACGCCGCGGATCAGGCCGGCCTCCGTCAGAGGGCGAGCGTGGCGCCGCCGTCCACCACGATGGCGGCGCCGGTCATGAAGGCAGCGGGCGCTGAACACACGAACGCCACGACCCGCCCGAAGTCGGCAGGGTCGCCCATGGGCACGGCGCCCCCGCCACCGAGCTCTCGCATGCGCTCGGTGGCGTGCGGGCCCGGGCACACGAGGTTCACCGTGATGCCGCTGCCCTCGGCGGCGAGGTCGGCAGCAGCCGTCTTGGCCCACGCCCGCAACCCGGTGCGCGCCGCGTTGGACAGCGCCAACGTCGGGATGGCCTGCACGATCGAGTACGACGAGATGCAGCACACACGGCCCCAGCCCCCGGCCCGCATGTGGGGCACCGAGCTCCGCACCAGGCGCACCGCCGAGAGCATGTTCGCCTCGACCGCCGCCCGGATGGCGTCGTCGTCGACGTCCAGGGCCCGTCCGGAGGGTGGTCCCCCGGCGTTGGCCACCACGATGTCGAGCCGCGCGAACCGCTCCAGCGCGGAGGCGACCAGGCGCTCGGGCGTGGTCGGGTCGGAGACATCGGCGGCGATCGCCTCCACGTGCACGCCGAGGTCGCGGGCGGCCTGCGCCGCCTCCTGGAGCGGTCCCTCGGACCGGGCGCACAACACCAGGTCGACCCCCTCGGCGGCCAGCGCCTCGGCACTCGCCCGGCCGAGCCCGCGCGACCCCGCCGTGACGATCGCCACCCGGCCCTCGATGCCGAGGTCCACTGCTACCGGCCCCCCGTCGGTGTCCGCCGATCGGCGAGCGGACCCTCGTCGGGGCGGCCGGCATGCGGGCGCCCGTGGACGGAGCCGACCGCGGGGGTACTCATCCGAGCACCGCCATCTCGTGGTCCACCGTGTTGAGGGGCACGGCCCCATCGTCACCCACGACCACGATGTCCTCGAGCCGCATGCCGAAACGACCCCGCAGGTAGATCCCGGGCTCGATCGAGAAGGCGTGGCCCACGGCCAGGGGCGTGGCGTTCCCCGCCACGAGATACGGGTCCTCGTGCTCCTCGATGCCGATGCCGTGCCCCGTGCGGTGGATGAAGTACTCGCCCAGACCCGCTTCGGTGATGGTGCGGCGCGCCACCGCGTCGACCTCCTCGGCGGTAACCCCCGGGCGCACGGCGGCCACCGCCGCCTGCTGGGCGGCGAGCAGCACGGCGTAGCACTCGCGCACCTCGGCACCCGGCTCGCCGATAGCCACGGTGCGCGTGATGTCGGAGCAGTAGCCGACGTCGTCGTGGAGGGCGTACTCCCCACCGAAGTCGCACACCACGGTGTCGCCCTCGCCGATGACGCGCTCCCCGGCGTCGTGGTGCGGGCTCGCCCCGTTGGGGCCGCTGCCCACGATGGCGAAGTTCACGCGCCGGTGCCCGGCGGCGAGGAGCCCCGCGCCGATCTCCTCGGACACCTGGAGTTCGGTGCGGCCGGCGAGCGGGATCTCTCCCGCCTGTAGCAGCGCCGCCACCCGGTCGGCCGCGTGCGCGGCGGCCTGCAGGGCGGCGACCTCCCCGGCGTCCTTCACGGCCCGCAACGGCGACGTCACCGTCGACGCCGCCGCCCAGCGCGCCCCCGGCAGCGCCGCCTGCAACGCCAGCAGCGACTGCGCCCAGGCCCGGTCGGACACCGCATATGTGGCGCCGTCCGTCGCTGCCAGCAGGGCGGCCGCCAGCGCCACGGGGTCCTCGGACTCCGACCATGGGCGCAGCGTGAAGAGCGACGGAGCTGATGGCACTCGGGGTGCCTCGAGTGCCGGGACGAGAAGCACGGCCTCTCCGTCGCAGGGGAGCACGAGCAGGGTGAGCCGCTCCAACGGCATCGCCCGGTATCCCGTCAGCCACGGCAGGTCGGCCCCGTGCGACAGCAGCAGCGCGTCCACGCCGAGCTCGCCCATCCGGGCGCGCACACGGTCGAGCCGGCCCTGGCGGTCGCCGACCACGGACCCGGTGCCACCCCCCGTGCCGTCCCCACCGCCTGCTCCGACCACGGACCGAGCGGCCGCCCCGGACCCGGTGCCGACCCCGGACCCGGTGCCGTCCCCGGAACGAACGGCCGCTCCGGTCACACGCCCACCGTCACGGCCCCGGCCCCGGCCGCCGCTGCGGCCGCACCCCGGGCGTGGTAGCTCGACCGGGTGAGCGGTGACGCCTCGACATGGGCGAATCCCATCCCCTCCCCCACGGCCCGGAGGTTGGCGAACTCCTCGGGCGTCCACCACCTCGCCACGGGAAGGTGCGCCGTCGTCGGCCGCAGGTACTGCCCCACCGTGACGATGTCGACCCCCACACCGCGCAGGTCGGCCAGCGCTCCCACGACCTCGTCCTGGTGTTCGCCCATGCCGAGGATGAGCCCCGACTTCGTGACGAGCCCGGCGTCCTTCGCCCGGGCCAGCACGGCCAGGCTGCGCGCGTAACCCGCCGAGGGTCGCACGGCGCGCTGCAACCGGGCCACGGTCTCGAGATTGTGGTTGAGAACGTCGGGACGGGCGTCGACGATGGTGGCCAGCGAGCCCGGGTCGCCCTTGCAGTCGGAGATCAGCACCTCGACCGCGGTGTCGGGGCACCGGCGTCGGATGGCGCCGATCGTCGCCGCGAACGCACCGGCCCCGCCGTCGGGGAGGTCGTCGCGTGCCACCGCGGTGACGACCGCGTGCGCCAGGCCGAGGCGCTCCACCGCTGCGGCCACGCGCTCGGGCTCGTCGGCGTCGAGGGGGCCGGGACGTCGGGTGTCCACGAGGCAGAAGCCACATGCCCTCGTGCAACGCTCGCCGTTGATCATGAAGGTGGCGGTGCCGTCGGCCCAGCACTCGAAGATGTTGGGGCAGCCCGCCTCCTCGCACACCGTCACCAGGTCGAGGTCCCGCACCGTCCGGCGAAGGTCGAGGAACTCGGTGCCCATGCGGGCCGGGACCCGGAGCCACGATGGCTTGCGCGTGTCGGCGGCCAGGCCCGCGGCGGGGTCCACGCCGGACTGGCGCAGGCGCACCCGGAGTCGTTCGCCCGGCCCCCGGTGAGCGCCGGCGCTGTTCCCGTCGGGCCGGCTCGGTGGGGCCACGGTGACGATGGGCGCATCCGACGTGACTGCCATCGCGGCCAGGGAGCCACGCACCGGCGAGGTCACGTCCTGGCGCTCGTAGCGTCCGTCGGGCGCCCACCGACGCACGGCGTGTTGCACGAGGAGGTCGACCACCTCGGGCATCGACACGGCCACCCCTTCGGCCGCCAGCGACGTGACCGCCTTGTCGTCGATGCCGCAGGGCACGATCCGGTCGAACCACGTGAGATCGGGGTCGACGTTGAGCGCCAGGCCGTGCATGGAGCGCGACCGGCTGACGCGCACGCCGATGGCGCAGATCTTGCGGGGAGCGGGCCCGTCGGCGTCCACCCACACGCCCGGGAACCCTTTGAGCCTCCCGCCGTGGACGCCGAGGTCGGCGAGGGTGTCGATCACCACCTGCTCGATGCTGTGGACGTGGCCGGGAATGGCACGCGGCGCCATGGGCACGGTGACGACCGGATAGGCGACGAGCTGACCCGGCCCGTGGTAGGTGACGTCGCCCCCGCGGTCGGTGGGAACGAGGTCCGCCCCCACCGCGGCGGGGTCGACGAGGACGTGGGACCGCTCCGCGTGCACCCCGAGCGTGAACACGTGCGGGTGCTCGAGCACGAGCAGGTGGTCGTCGCCACTGCGGGCCTGCAGCGCCCGCTGCAGTGCATGGGCCTCCTCGTAGGGGACCCGGCCGAGAACGCGTACCCGGAACATCGTCGTCGCCTGCTGTCCTTCGTCCACTGTCGTCCGTGGCCTGTCGTCCGTGGCCTGTCGACCGTCGTCTGCGTCTGCCTGCGTCGGATTCGGCGTCGGCGTCGGCCGGGTCAGAGCTCGGCGGCCCAGTCGTGGGTGGCGAGCAGCTGGACCACCCGCGCCACGAATGCCGCCGCGTACGCCCCGTCGACGGCGCGGTGGTCCCACGACAGACACAGCAGGCCCAGGGAGTGGATGGCGATGGCCTCCGTGCCGTCGGCCTGCGTGACCACCGCGGGCCGCCGCTTCACGCCGTCGGTCGACAGGATCGCCACCTGGGGCTGGTTGATGATGGGCGAGGTCAGGAAGGTCCCGAAGGGCCCGGCGTTCGTCATCGAGAACGTGCCGCCCTGGATGTCGTCGGCGCTCAGCTTCTTGGTGCGGGCGCGCTCGGCGAGCTCGTGGATCCGGCGCGCCACACCGCGCAGGGTGAGCTCCTCGGCCCGCTTCACGACGGGAACGATCAGCCCGTTGTGCTCGAGGTCGACGGCGACGCCCAGGTTCACCTCGTGGTGGACGATGAGCGCGTCGTCACCCACCGACGCGTTGAGGTTCGGCCACTCGTGCAGCGCCTCGACCGTCGCCCGGGCCACGAAGGGTAGGTAGGTGAGCGAGAAACCCTCCTCCGCCCGGAACTGGGGACCGTGGGATCGGCGCACCCGCTCCACCGGCTCGTAGTCCGCTTCGATCACCACGAGCGTGTGCGGGCTCGTCGCCTTGGAGCGGACCATGTGCTCCGCCGTGCGGCGGCGGATGTTCGTGAAGGGGATGATCTCGTCGCTGCCGGCACGGGGTGATGCCGCGGGGGCGCTCACAGCCGGGGGCGGCGCGGCGGGGGCTGCCGCGGCGGAGGCGGCTGACGGGGCGGAGGCTGCCGGCGCGGAGGCTGCCGGGGCGGAGGCTGCCGGCGCGGAGGCTGCCGGCGCGGAGGCTGCCGGCGCGGCGGAGAGGGCTGACGGGGCTGGGGCGGAAGCAGTGTCCGGGGCGGCGGGCGCCGTCATCGAGGCAGGGGCGCCACCGGCGCGTCGGGCGTCGATGAAGTCCAGGACGTCGGCTCGCGTGATGCGTCCGCCGATGCCCGTGCCTGTGATCTCGGCCGGCTCGATGGCGTTGTCGTCGAGCAGCCGGCGCACAACCGGGGACAACACCCGGTCCCCCCAGCCGGAGCGGGCGCCGTCCCGGGCACCGGCTCCATCGGATCCTGACGTGGGGACGGCCGCAGGTGCGGCGGCGGGGGCAGGTGCGGCGGCCGCGGCTGGGGCCGGGGCCGGGGCTGGGGTCGGGGCTGGGACTGGAGATGGAGCCGGGGCCGGGGCTGGGGCTGGGGCTGGGGCAGGAGATGGCGATGGGGCCGGGGCCGGGGCCGGGGCCGGGGCCGGGGCCGGGGCTGGGGTCGGGGCCGGGGCTGGGGACG